>PKYW01000044.1 GCA_003132805.1 Candidatus Dormiibacterota bacterium
TCGACGTTGTCCAGGATCCACTTGACCTTCGGACCCGAGAAGTAGGTTGCCAGCGGCAGTCCCACCTTGGCGCGGAAGCGGTCCTGGCCGCCGTCCGCGGACAGCTGCTCGACGATCTTGTCGGTGCGCGTGTCCTGCCAGACGATCGCGTTGTACACGGGTTTCCCTGTGCCGCGGTCCCAGACCACAGTGGTCTCCCGCTGGTTGGTGATGCCCACCGCCGCGAGGTCGCCAATCGCCACCTTGTCGAGACCCGCCTTCACCACTTCCTGGGTGCGCTGCCAGATCTCGAGTGGATCGTGCTCGACCCACCCCGGCTTGGGGAAGATCTGCTCATGCTCTTTCTGATCGACCGACACAACCTTGCCGCTGTGGTCGAACACCATGAAGCGCGTGCTCGTGGTGCCCTGGTCGATCGCTGCTGCGTATTTCGCCATCAATAACTCCTTTCGCCCATATCTCTTTCCGGCATCAGTCAGCGTTCAGTGACGGCCTCTATCCGATGGGGAGTTGGTGGGCGACGAGCGCGCCGAGGATGCCACCCACAATCGGCCCGACCACAGGAATCAGGGCGTACTCCCAATCGGAGCTGCCCTTGCCCGGGATCGGAAGCACGAAATGTGCGATGCGTGGGCCAAGGTCACGAGCAGGGTTGATCGCATACCCGGTCGGACCGCCCAACGAAAGGCCGATCGCGAAGACGAGTAAGCCGATGAGCAGCGGAGCGAGGCCGGCGGTCAGGTTGTTCCCGGTGATGGCAACAACGCCGAAGACAAGCACGAAGGTGCCGATCACCTCGCTGATGAAGTTGAAGGCGTAGTTGCGGATCGCAGGGCCAGTCGAGAAGACGGCAAGCTTCAGGCCTGGGTCGTCGGTCTCCTTCCAGTGATGGCTGTAGTGCACCCACACGAGGACGGCGCCGATGAAGGCCCCGACGAACTCCCCGCCGATGTATGACGGCACGTCCGACCAGCTCGTGGTGCCGATGACGGCCAGTCCGAGCGTGACCGCCGGGTTCAACTGTGCACCGTCAAAACGGCCGACCGCATACACCGCCATCGCCACGGCCATGGCCCACCCGAAGGTGATCACGATCCACCCGCTGTTCTCCGCCTTTGACTTGGAGAGCAGCACCCCGGCGACGACGCCGTCTCCCAGAAGGATCAGTAGGCCCGTCCCTATGACCTCCGAGAAAAAAATGTGGTTCGGCATGAGTGCCACCTCCTTGGCGATCTTCTACCCCTGATTGGGTGTGCGGACACTACCCTCGTCCGTAGGGCATTGTCAATCACCTTTTGCAATGGCCCTTTTTGCCCTCTTAAGGAGTTGCTAGGCTTAACGCCCGTGCCGAAACCGATCCAATCCATTGAGCGAGCCTCGGCGATCCTTCGCCTGCTGTCCGGGCGCACAAGGCGGCTCAGCCTTGCGGAAGTCGCGGGGGAACTCGGCCTTCCCAAGGGCACCGTCTACGGGATCATGCGCACGCTCCTGTCCGTGGGTTTTGTCGAGCAGGATCCCGAGTCGGGCAAGTACCGCATAGGCGCGGCGCTGCTGCACCTCGGGAGCAGCTACCTCGACGGCAACGAGCTGCGCACGCGCGCGCTCAACTGGGCGGACTGGCTGGCAGCGCGCACCAACGAGAGCGTCCGCCTCGGCACACTGCACGACGGCCAGGTGCTGCTCGTGCATCACGTGTTCCGTCCCGACAACAGCCCGCAGGTCCTCGAGGTGGGTGCGCTGCTGCCGATGCATGCCACCGCCATGGGCAAGGTGCTGCTCGCATACCACCCCTACCTGACCGAGGAGCTCGGCACCGGAAGCCTGCAGCGCTTCACGAGTTGCACGATCACCGATCCCAAATTGCTCGCCATCGAGCTCGAACAGGTGCAGGATCAGGGGTGGGCCTCATCGTTGGAAGAGCTCATCGAGGGCGAGACCTCGCTGGCGGCGCCGATCCGCGACCGCCAGGGTGTCGCGGTGGGTGCGATCGCCATCTCGGGGCCGACCGAACGGCTCTGCGACGACGCGCAGCCGCGCAACGAGCTGGTGTCCTATGTCCGCGAGGGAGCGCGGACGATATCGCGCGACCTGGGAGCGGTTCCATGGTGATGATCACGCTGTATCAGCCGGCACGAGGGACTTGAACGTGGACTACGTCGCCGCGATCGATCAGGGAACTTCGTCGTCGCGCTGTCTGGTGTTCGATCTGCAGGGCCGGATCGTCTCGTTGAGCCAGAAGGAGCATGAGCAGATCTTTCCCCGACCCGGTTGGGTGGAGCACGATCCTCGCGAGATCCTGCGCAACGTGATCGAGGTCGTGCACGGCGCGCTCGACAGTGGTGGCCTCACGGTGCGCGACCTGGTTGCGGTCGGTATCGCGAACCAGCGTGAGACCACGGTTGTCTGGGACCCGCGCACCGGGGAGCCGGTGCACAACGCGATCGTCTGGCAGGACACGCGCACCGACGCCATGTGCCGCAAGCTCGGGGCCGAGCACGGGCAGGATCGATTCCGCGACCGCTGCGGCCTGCCGCTTGCCACGTACTTCTCCGGGCCAAAGGTGAGCTGGCTGCTCGACAGCGCGCCTGGGTTGCGCCGCCGCGCCGAGGAGGGTGAGCTGCTGTTCGGGACCATGGACAGCTGGCTCGTCTGGAATCTCACGGGTCGCCACGTGACCGACGTCACCAACGCGAGCCGGACCATGCTCATGAACCTCGAGACGCTCGACTGGGACGACACGCTCCTCGATGCTATCGGCGTCCCCCGGGCGATGCTGCCCGTGATCCAGCCGTCATCGCAGATCTACGGCGAGGCGGGCGACTCGCTCGGCGGCGTCCCCATCGCCGCGGCTCTGGGCGACCAGCAGGCGGCGCTCTTCGGGCAGACGTGCTTCTCGGCGGGGGAGGCCAAGTGCACGTACGGCACGGGGAGCTTCCTGCTCCTCAACACCGGGAATCACCCGGTGCTGTCCAGGCATGGACTGATCACAACCGTCGGTTCCAAGATCGGTGACGAGCCGGCCACCTACGCGCTCGAGGGCTCGATCGCGGTCACCGGGGCACTCGTGCAGTGGTTCCGCGACAAGGTCGGCTTGATCGGCAGCGCACCCGAGGTCGAGACCCTCGCACGCACCGTGGACGACAACGGGGGCATCTACTTCGTCCCGGCGTTCTCGGGGCTGTTCGCACCCCACTGGCGCGGTGACGCGCGTGGCGTCATCGCGGGTCTGACCGGCTACGTCACCAAGGGCCATCTCGCGCGCGCCGTGCTCGAGGCCACTGCGTGGCAGACACGTGAGGTCGTCGACGCGATGAATGCGGATTCCGGCATCGCCATGACCTCGTTGAAGGCGGACGGGGGCATGACCGCCAACAACCTGCTCATGCAGTTCCTCGCCGACGTGCTCGGCGTCCCGGTGGTGCGGCCGAACGTGGCCGAGACCGTCTCACTGGGGGCTGCATATGCCGCCGGTCTTGCGGTGGGCTTCTGGCCGGATGTCGAGAGCCTCCGCGCCAACTGGCACAAGGCGGCCGAATGGGTTCCCAACATGGACCAGGCCGAGCGCGATCGCGGGTATCGCAAATGGAAGAAGGCCGTGCAGCGCACTCTCGACTGGGTCGACGACGACGATTGACCCGGCTGCGGCTAGATGATGAAGCGGCGGTAGCGCCAGAGGTAGTCGAGGCCGCTCGCGATCGTGGCGATGACCGCGATCCAGGTGAACACCACGGCAGGAAGCTCGAGCCAGGGATAGGGCTGGGCCAGGATGATGAGCAGGATCATGCAGTTCTGCGTGAATGCCTTTCCCTTCCCCAGCTGCGACGAGCTCACCACCACGCCCTGGCCCGCCGCCACGGAGCGAAGCCCGGTGATCAGGAACTCGCGTGCTGCGACGACGACGACAACCCATGACGGGAGCAGCGATTGCGAGGCGAGGATCACCAGCACGGTGATGACCATCAGCTTGTCCGCGAGGGGATCGAGGAACTTGCCGAGCTCGGTCACGAGGTTGCGGCTCCGGGCGATCCTTCCGTCGAGCGTGTCGGTCGCCGCCGCCGTGACGTAGGCGACCGCGCCGATCTGGTAGTGATCGGTGAAATCGATCACGAGGACCGCCCCGATCACCGGAACCAGGAGGATGCGCAGGATCGTCAGCTGGTTCGGAATTGTCAGGTGGCGCGTCACGACGTCAGTGTGCATGCCGCCCCCTTCAGCGGGTCATCGGCGCGTCTCAGGCAATGCATCTAGAATCGCTAGGTGAGCCCCCTGACAATTGTGCTTTTGGGGGTGGCTGGATATGTGCTCGGGAGTCTCCCATGGGGATACTGGCTCTCGAGGTTCGTCACCGGCAAGGACATCCGCGAGGTCGGAAGCCGGGGGACGGGTGCCGCGAACGTCTGGCGACACGCCGGTTTCAAGATGTTCTTCGCGGTAGCGCTGCTCGACATCGGCAAGGGGTCGGCGGCGGCCGCACTCGGCCTGGCTGTCGGTGGCCCCACCGGAGCCGTGGTGGCCGGAAGCGGCGCACTGATCGGCCACTGGCGGCCGCTATTCCTGGGCTTCAAGCGTGGAGGCAAGATCGTGGCGACGACCGTCGGCATCGCGCTGGTCATCGCGCCACTCGCCTCGGTGGTGATGGCGGTGCTCTGGTGGCTCGTCCTCCTGGCCACCAGGTACACGTCTGTCGCGTCAATCACCGCGTCGCTGGCACTCCCGCCCCTTGTCCTCGTATTCGGGGGTTCCCTGGCAGAGGTGCTCTTCACTGCCGGCGCGGCTGCCGCGATCATCGTCCTGCATCGGGCCAACATCCAGCGGTTGCGGCATGGCGATGAAAACCGCTTCAGACTCCGCCTGCCGCGATTGCGCCGCCGCGCGCCCGCACCTGTGCCGGCCGCCGCTGTCGGTCACCCGAGGCCGCCGGCGCGCTGAGGCTCGTCAGACGGAGGCAGTCGCGCTGGGCGCTGCATCGGTGAAGCCGGGCAACGGCCGCACGATCAGTCCCTGCTCGAGGTACCAGCTGATGGTGCGGCGCATGGTCGTCTCGATCGGCGTGTAGTCGAGTCCCAGGGCACGCCCGGCCGGCGACCCGTCGTAAGGCGAGCCCTCGATCAGGGTGCGAACCATCTCACGGCAGAAGCGCGTCGGCTTCCTGCGAGCTCTGGCGACGACCTCGATGCAGGCGGTGGCCGCCAGGGCGAGTCGCGGAGGCAGGAAGCGCGGGGGATCCTCGAGGCCGGTGAGTTGCGACAGCAGGGCGAGCCCGCTGCGCAGGGTCAGCGACGCTCCGCAGAGCAGGTAGCGCTCGCCGGGAACCCCGTGCTCCTCGGCCAGCAGGTGCCCGCGGGTGCAGTCGGCGATGTCGATCACGTTCAGGGGGCCGTTGACCGCCGCCGGCAGCTTGCCGTTGAGAAAGCCGATGAGCAACCGAGCCGTCCCGCTGGTCCGCCCGGGGCCCTGCACTGAAGCGGGGTTGACGCAGATCACGTCGAGGCCGGTCCGCGCCGAGGCTTCCATGACGGATTGCTCGGCCACGTATTTGGAGCGCGCGTAGTTCGAAAGAAAGCGACGGGAGCCGCCGCGACGGCCTCGCCCGGGTTCATCAGCCACGTCCAGGGTTGCGGCCGAAGAGGTGTAGACCACCCTCTGGACGCCTGCTGCCGCGGCGGCCAGGACGACCGCTCGAGATCCCGCAACATTGACCTCGAACATGGGGCGGGGGTCGGGCACGCAGAACGCGTTCACTCCGGCCGCGTGATAGACGACCTCGCACCCGGCAAACGCGGCTTCGAGCGAGGCTCGATCGCGGAGGTCGCCACGGACCGGCTCGGCGCCCAGCGCGACCAGGCGTTGCGCCGCACCGTCGGATCGGGCCAGAGCTCGCACCGGCCGTCCGGTGGCGACCAGGTCCTCGAGGACTGCCCGACCGAGGAAGCCGGTCGCCCCGGTCACAAACGCTCTGCCAGCCATGCGTGAACGAGCCTACCGGGTCGCCGCGGGAGGGCATCGATACGCGGCCCGAGCGAGCGCGACCAAACGTGCCTCGACGACCTTGGCGAACCCATTGACATCACCCTAGGCATAAGAGTAATTTCCGACCAACGTTCGATAATGTCGAATAACAGGAGTGTCGAGCCATGGCCACAGCCACCAGGCGCATGCGGAAAATCATCAACGAGCCGGACCAGGTCGTCAAAGAGTCGCTTGCCGGGCTCGCGGCCTCCGTCCCCGACATCCTGAGATACGACGTCGCGAACCAGATCCTGGTTCGGGCGGATGCTCCGGTGAAGGGCAAGGTCGCCCTGATCTCCGGTGGTGGCTCCGGTCATGAACCCCTGCACGGCGGCTTCGTCGGCAAGGGAATGCTCGACGCGGCGTGCCCAGGCGAGGTGTTCACATCGCCGGTGCCGGACCAGATGCTCGCCGCCACCAAGGCTGTGGACGGTGGAGCGGGCGTCATCCACATCGTCAAGAACTACACCGGTGACGTCCTCAACTTCAAGATGGCCGCCGACGAGGCTGCTGACGACGGCATCAAGGTCGAAGCGATCGTGATCGATGACGACGTTGCAGTTCAGGACTCGCTGTACACCGCCGGCCGGCGCGGCGTCGGCGCGACGGTGATCGCCGAGAAGATGGGCGGCGCTGCCGCGGAGCGGGGCGACTCGCTCGAGGCCGTTGTGAGTGTCATCAGGCAGGTCAACTCGCGCGGGCGCTCCTTCGGGATCGCGCTGTCGTCATGCATCCCGCCGGCTTCCGGCAACCCGATCTTCGATCTGCCTGAGGGCGAGATGGAAGTCGGCATCGGTATCCACGGGGAACCGGGCCGCCGTCGCGCGCCGCTCGGCAGCGCCGCCGAGATCGCGGACATCATGGTCGAGGCCGTCACCTCGGACCTTGCTGCCAAGTCTGGCGCGAACGTGCTGGCCTTCGTCAACGGCATGGGTGGCACACCGTTGATCGAGCTCTACCTCCTCTACGGTGAGGTTGAAAAGCGGCTGCGTGCGTTGGGCCTCAACCCGGTTCGCAACCTGGTCGGCAGCTACATCACCTCACTCGAGATGGCCGGCGCCTCGTTGACCGTTGTCGAGCTCGACGACAACCTGACGGCGCTGTGGGATGCGCCCGTCCACACGGCGGCACTTCGCTGGGGAGGCTGATGCTATCGTGGCGGTCGCTATAGCAATGGACGCGCAGACCGTCACCGCGTGGATGAACGAGATTGCCGCATCGGTCCGCGCCGAGCGGGACTACCTGGTCCAGCTCGACGCGGCGATCGGCGATGGTGACCACGGCATCAACCTCAATCGAGGGTTCGACGCCGTGGTCCTCGCGTTGAGCACCGAGCCCGACGGCACTCCGGGAAAGCTGCTGATCCTTTCCGGCAAGACGCTCGTGTCCACTGTTGGAGGAGCGAGCGGTCCGCTCTGGGGATCGGCGCTGCGCAAGGCGGGGCGTGCCCTCGGCGATGGACCGACCTTCGACCTGGCCCAGCTCGTCGACGCAATGGCGGCGGCGCTGGCGTCGATCCAGGATCTGGGTGCTGCGGTTCCGGGCGACAAAACGATGGTGGATGCCCTGGAACCGGCGGTGGCCGCCATGCGAGAGGGGCTGGCACGGGGGGCGTCGAGCGGAGAGACCCTTCGCTCCGCCGCGGAGGCCGCGGAGGCGGGCATGCGGGCCACGATCCCGATGCAGGCACGCAAGGGACGCGCGTCCTACCTGGGTGAACGCTCGATCGGTCACCAGGATCCCGGCGCGACGTCGACCGCCCTGATCATGCGTGCCCTCGAACGGACGGTCGCGGGCACTCCTTAAATACATGACCGAGCGTGTGCTCGCGGGCGTTCCGGCGTCACCGGGGATCGCGTTCGGACGGGTGCGGCTTCTGGACGCTGCCGGCGAGGTTGACCGGACCGTTCTCGACGAGAGCGATCGGCCTGACGCTGCGACGCGTGCCCTCGACGCTCTGGCCCAATCGGCGAGGGAGCTCGAGGAACTCGCCGTGAAGCTTCGAGCCGAAGGGCGGACCGACGAAGCCGACATCCTCGACGCCGGCACCATGATGGCCGAGGACCCGGTGCTCCTCGAGGCGGTCGAGCAAGCAGTGCTCACGCGTGGACTCAGCGCGGCCAGCGCCATTCTCGTCGAGGTCGAGTCCGCTGCGACGCAGCTGGACATGATCGGTGACCCGGAGCTCGCCGCGCGGGCGGCCGATGTCCGGAGCCTTGCTCGCCGCGCCTCGCGGCTCGCGTCCGGCCACCGCGATCACGCTCGAAGGACAACATCCGGCGACGCAATCCTGGTTGCTGCGGATCTCGGTCCGGCCGATGTCATCGAGCTCGACGGCGATGTTCGCGGGATCGCGCTCGCGGTGGGAGGCGTGACCGGTCACGCGGCGATCGTTGCTCGCGGGCTGGGACTCCCGATGGTGGTCGGTCTCGGCGATGACGTGCTGACGCTGAACGACGGTGAGCCGGTCATCGTCGACGCAGATCGGAAGATGCTGATCGCGTCGCCCGACGGCGAGCGAATCGACGCGGTGCGCGAGAAGATCGCCGCGGCACGCGATGCCCACACTCGGGCGATGGCAGGTCGATCGCTGCCGACGGTGACCCGAGACGGCCGCGCAGTTCGAGTCCTCGCCAATGCGGCGACGCCGGCCGAGGTGCGCGCGGCGCTGGAGGCGGGGGCCGACGGCGTTGGCCTGCTAAGGACCGAGCTGGCGTTCCTGGAAGCGAAGCACTGGCCGACGGTGGCCGAACACCGCCGCACGCTCGAGCCGATGCTGGCCCAGCTGAGAGGCCTCACTGCGACGGTTCGTCTGCTCGATTTCGGGGGTGACAAGACGCCACCTTTTCTTAAAGGAGTGCACGGACGCGGCGTCGAACTGCTCCTCGAGGATCTCGAGGCGCTCGAATCACAGCTCGAGGCCATCCTCGAGACCGGCGAAGCGACCGAGCTCCGGGTACTCATCCCGATGGTGACCGAGCCCGGTCAGGTGCGCGCCGTGAGAGCCACCATCGAACCGATCGCGGCGCGTCGGGGCAGCCGGGTCCCGCTGGTCGCTGCAATGGTCGAGGTTCCCGCGGCTGCGGTGATGGCCGATCGCCTCGCCCCGGAAGTCGGCATGTTCAGCATCGGCACCAATGACCTGACCAGCTTTCAGCTCGGGATCGACCGGACTCGCCCGGGCGGGTCGCCGGCCCACCATCCCGCCGTGCTGCGGCTGATCGCCGCCACCGTGGACGCTGCGCACGCGGCCGGGATCCCCGTCGAAGTCTGCGGCGAGGCCGCATCGAGTCCGTTGGTGATGCCGCTGCTGGTGGGACTGGCCGTGGACGAGCTCAGCGTTGGCGCAGCAGCCGTTGCGCAGGTGAGGGCGTGGGTGCGCGCTCTGGATTTCGTGGGGGCGACGACGATTGCTCGGCGCGCGCTCGACGCAGAGTCTGCGGCCGAGGTGGAATTGCTGGCGCGCTCGCTGCGCGCGCTACTCGACGACGCCGGCTAGCGTTTCCGCCAGCGCATCGAGCGCCGCCGCGGCATCCTCGCCGTCGGCGCGCACGACCAACGTTGTGCCGGCGGTGGCGCCCAGACCGAGCACGCTGAGAATGCTCTTCGCGTCGGCCTCGCGACCATTCGCCGCAACGACGATCTTCGACCGAAAGCGCATCGCCGTGCGGACGAAGAGCGCAGCGGGACGCGCGTGGAGTGCGACCCCGTCGGGAAGGGTCATGGTGGCTTCAGAGCTTGCGAGCATCGCGAGCATCCTCGGCCGCCTGCGCCACCTCATCGAGTGGCGCCCCCGATGAGGCGATGACGGCGGCCGCAACCGCACCTTCGACAAACGGTGCGTCGACGAGCCTGATGTGCCCGTTGCCATTGCCGTCGAGCACCTCGCGGACGGTGAGGATCGCACTCCCCAGGTCACAGAGGAGCAAAACGCCGTCACCCTGGTCGGCGCGTGCGATGGCCGCACGGACCAGCTCATCCGACGTGCCGAGACCTCCGTCCTGATCGCCGCCGGCGGGCTCGATGTGCACATCAGGCCCCGCCATCTGACCGGCAAGAAGTGTCAGCCCAGCCGCCAACTGTGGGCTGTGTGAGACCAGTACAATCCCGACGGCCACGACGTCCCTCGCTGTCACGTCATCGGTCCAGAAGCTCATCTAGTCTACATCCTCGACCATAATTCAGCAATGCCGAATAGCCGGCGATCGACGACCATCCAGTCCGTCGATCGCGCTGCCGCAATTCTCAAAGCGCTTGCGGGCGGTCCGGGGAGACTCGGTGTGAGCGAACTCGCCGACAGACTCAGCCTGGCGCGGCCGACCGTGCATGGTCTCCTGCAGACATTGCTCGCCCAGGGATTTGTCGAGCAGGACCGAGATTCGGAGAAATATCAGTTAGGTGCCGGGCTGCTCCAACTCGGTTACTCGTATCTCGATGTCAACGAGTTGCGGTCGCGCTCGATCACCTACGCCGCGCAACTGGCGGTGCGCACCAAGTTCGCGGTGCGGGTCGGTGTCATGCACGGGCCGAGCGCGGTTGTCGTGCACCATGTGTTTCGTCCCGACGCGACATTGCAGATTCTCGAGGTTGGTTCCCAATTGCCGTTACATGCCAGCGCGCTGGGAAAAGCACTGCTCGCCTTTGCGCCTGGTGACGTCATCGACAACCTGATGTCGGCGCCACTGGAGCGGCTCACCAAGCGGACGTCCAACGCAGCGGCGTTGCGACTCCAGTTGAACACCATCCGGCTGCAGGCCATTGCCACCGAGCGCGACGAGGCCGTCCTCGGCGAGTCCAGCATCGCCGCACCGATCTTCGATCGGGCGAGTAACGCCGTCGGCGCGATCGCCGTTGTCGGCGACACCGATCGCGTGTTTCCCCGCGGTACGGCGCGTGGGCTCTCCACCGCGGTGGTCGAGGCGGCGCGCGGGGTGTCGCGAGAGCTGGGCGCCCCGAGGTGGCCATTCGCCGGCTGAGGTCGTCGCCGGTCCGACGGCTATGCTCTGATCGTCGTCCGGAAAGCGGAGGAAGAACCCTGTGCCAGCCGTGAGAGTCGTCGGATCGATCCGGGACTGGTTCAACGCGCGTGACGTCCGTCGCATGGTCCGCAAGCAGGTGTTCCCCGATCCATTCCTGCGGCACTACTTCGACTCGGCGGAGTACGGCCGCGATGAGGCGGCGCTGCAGGCACTTGGGTACATGACGGTTGCCAAAGACGTNNGACCCACGTCGGCGTCACGCTCCCCGCGGCGTCGAACGGTGTCACAGGACATCTCGACCGCCGCATCCAGCGACGCGTCGCGTCGATTCACGTTCTGTACGCGCGCCGGCCTGCTCCAGGATCGGCTTCGACCGAGTCCGCCGGCGACTCGACGCAAGCGCAATGAGATCCAGTCGTGAGGCGCGGCGTTGATAACGGTTGAGGGCAAGGAGGTCTTCACCGAGCTCGGCGAGCTCGTGGATCCCGCACACACGGCACTGCTGCTCGTCGACATGCAGCGGGACTTCGTCGAAGCAGAGGGTGCGTTCGGCAAGCTGGGGATTGACCTCTCGATGTATCGCGACTCTGTGCCCAGGCTTGTGAGGCTGCTCAGCGATGCACGGCGTGCGGCAGTGCTCGTGATTCACGTGCAGAACACCACGCTGGCCGGTCGGATGAGCGATTCACCCGCGCAGCTCCGCTTCAACCTCCGCATGCACGCCGGGGAACGTCATGAGGGCATCCCGCTCCGCTATTCCGTCGAGGGAACGCCAGGCCACGAGTTCGTCAAGGACCTGACACCCGACACAGGGGAACCGGTGGTCAGAAAGCACCGATCCAGCGCGTTCTGGGGCACCAGTCTCGAGCTCCTGCTCCGCAGCAATGGCATCAAGACGGTGGTGATCGGTGGTTGCACCACTGAGGGATGTGTCGAGTCGACTGCTCGCGACGCGTTGTTCAACGACCTGTACGTGGTGATCGCCGCCGATTGCGTCGCGAGCGACGACAGGGAACAACACGACGCCTCGCTCCTGCTCATGCGCCATCGCTTCGACATGGCGACCGTGGACGAGATCGCCGCAGTTTGGGCACTGACGCCGCCACCTGCCCGCGTAAGCGGCTGACCTCGCGACTGCAATCCACATGCTCATCACCGACGTCATTGCCGTCCCGGTCCGCTCGGGGTTCTTCGCCGACGACCAGGCTGCCATACGCGCGGGGGCCGTGCACAACGGCTTCACGTACAGCGGCGTTCCCCTGACCGCAGGGTTCCGGACAATCCGGCAGCCCGGTGAGGCGGTGTCGATTCTGTTGATCCTCGATGACGCACAGGTCGCTCACGGTGACTGCGCCACGGTGCAGTACTCGGGGGTCGGCGGTCGCGAACCGCTGTTCCTCGCGAACCCGGCCGTGAACGTGATCGAACGGCATGTTGCGCCGCTGCTTCGCGGGCGGCAGGTCACGAACTTTCGCGAACTCGCAGGCGAGATCGATGCACTCGTCGTCGATGGTGATCGTCTTCACGCGGCCATCCGGTACGGGGTGACGCAGGCACTCCTCGATGCCGTCTCCCGAACGCGTGGCGTAACGATGGCTGAGGTCGTGCGCGACGAATATGCGACCGGTATCGCGATCGCGCCGGTGCCGATCTTTGTCCAGTCCGGCGACGAACGCTACGCCAACGTCGACAAGATGGTGCTCAAGGAGGCGGATGTTCTCCCTCACGGTCTGATCAACGAGATCGACACGAAGCTCGGCCGCAACGGAGAGCTGCTGCTGGACTATGTCGCCTGGGTTCGGGATCGGATCATCACGCTGCGCGTCCGCTCCGACTACTCGCCCCGGCTGCACTTCGACGTTTACGGGACAATCGGTCAGGCGTTCGATGGCGACATCGACAAGGTGGCGGAGTATCTCGAGCGTCTCGGCGTCGCAGCCGAGCCCTTCGCGGTCTGCGTGGAACATGCCATCGATGCCGGAAGCCGAGACGGACAGGTTCGTGCCTTCGCGGCGTTGCGGAGCTCGCTTCGATCCCGCGTCAGCGATGTCCGCATTGCTGTGGACGAGTGGTGCAACACGGTGGAGGACATCGAAGTCTTCGTCGCGGCCGACGCGGCCGACGTCATCCACGTGAAGACCCCCGACCTCGGCGGGATCAACAACACCATCGAGGCGCTGCTGCTCGTCGCACGACACGGCCTCGCCGCCTATTGCGGTGGCAGCTGCAACGAGACCGATCGATCGGCGCAGGTCTCGGCACATATCGCCATGGCCTGTGGAGCAACCCAGGTGCTGGCCAAACCGGGGATGGGTGTCGACGAAGGAATGATGATTGTGGGCAACGAGATGGCGCGCGTCGCGGCACTGGTCGCGGCTCGACGTCGCACCCTGGTATGACGCCGCTGGGGGACGTCCGCATCATCGCAATCGAGCAGTACGGAGCGGGGCCGTTCGGCAGCGTGCACCTCGCCGACCTCGGTGCCGATGTCATCAAGATCGAGGATCCGGCGAGCGGCGGAGACATCGGGCGCTACGTTCCGCCGATGCAGGAGGAAGAGGACAGCCTGTTCTTCGAGACCTTCAATCGGAACAAGCGCAGCATCTCTCTCGATCTGAGGACCGCCACAGGACGTGCGGTGTTCGAGGATCTCGTGCGCGTCAGCGACGTGGTGTTCTCGAATCTTCGCGGCGACGTCCCCGACGCCCTGCATATCAATCACGCCGATCTCGAGCATGTCAACAAACGCATCGTGTGCTGTGCACTGACCGGGTTTGGGGTCACCGGACCACGCAGGAGCGAGCCCGGCTACGACTACTTCCTCCAGGGGATCGCGGGTTGGATGGACATCACCGGGGAACCGGGGGGGCCGCCCACCAAGTCAGGGCTGTCGATGGTCGACTACTCGGCGGGATTGGTCGCCGCGATCTCGATCCTCGCGGGCGTCCACGCAGCGCGCCGCGACGGCGTGGGCATGGACTGCGACCTCAGCCTCTTCGACACTGCGCTGGGGATGCTCACCTACCCCGCGATCTGGCACCTCAACGGAGCGTTCACTCCCGAGCGCACGCATCACTCCGCGCATCCGTCGCTGGTTCCCTTCCAGGCCTTTCAGACGCGCGATGGATGGATCGTGGTTGGGTGCCCGAAGGAGAAGTTCTGGGTGCGTCTGGTCAACGCCATCGGGCTCCCCGGCCTTGCGAGTGATGCCCGCTTCTCGACCTTCGCGGATCGCCGCGCTCACGCAGCGGAGCTGCTGCCAACGCTCGAAAGTGTGTTCGAGTCGCGAACTGCCTCGGAGTGGCTGGAGATCCTTGGCGATGCGGGTGTTCCCTGCAGCCCTGTCAACACGGTGCCCGAAGCGCTGCGGGACGAGCAGACCGGCGTGCGCGGCATGATCGTCGACACCGAGCACCCACGGTTCGGCACCGTCCGTCAACTGCGCAGCCCCGTGCGTGTCGGCGCCGCGGAACCGCACTACCGGCGAGCACCGCTGCGCGGTGAACACCAGGACGAGGTGCTTCGCGAGCTTCTCGGCTACGACGAGGGTCGCATCGCCGAGTTGCAGGCCGGAGGCGCCTTCGGGCCAGCCCGGTAAAAAGCCGGGGGTGCATCGGCTGTAGCATTCCTTCGCCAATGACCAGCGTGCCCGGAAGGGTGGACGGAGCGTTTGTCGGCAGACGCAACGAAATCGCGAACCTGCTGGCACTGGCCGCCGATGTGCGCGGCGGCCATCCTCGCGTCGTCCTGCTCACCGGTGAGCCGGGAATCGGCAAGACCGCTCTGGCGCACCGTTTCGTCAGCCAGGCACAGGGATTTCAACTCTGGGAGGCGAGCGGAGAGGAGGCCGAGCAACTGCTGACGTTCGGTGTCATCGAACAGTTGGTGCGCGCGGCCCCCGAGTCGGGGAACCCGGCGCTCGCGGGTCTCGGCAACAGGACCGACGAGGCCCGGGACCCGATCTGGGTTGGCGCGGCAATACTCGAGCTGCTCGGGACCATGCAGGCGGCGGGTCCGGTGCTGCTGCTCATCGATGATGCTCAGTGGGCGGATCGCCCTTCGCTGCAGGCGCTCGTCTTCGCGCTGCGGCGGCTGCAGGCCGACCGTGTGCTTACCCTGATGGTGTCCCGAAGCGGGTCGCCGAGGGGCCATCTCGCCGGCTTTCACCGGCTCGTCGAACATGGGCACGGCGCATGGGTTCGAGTCCGCGGCCTTGACGCGTCGTCGATCCGCGATCTCGGCGTATCCATGGGCGTCGACCACCTGTCGTCTCGCGCCGCAGATCGGATTCGAGCCCACACCGGTGGAAGCCCACTGCACGCGACCGCGATCTTCGATGAGATCGTCCCTGCCATCCTTCGAGAGCCGTCCGATCTCCCGCTGCCGTCTACCGCGGACTTCGGCGCCCTGGTGCGGGCACGGCTGGACGCGTGCACCCCGGCCGCTCGGCGGCTGGTGAACGCGGCGGCCGTGCTCGNNGCTCGCGGAGCTCACCGAGATGCTCATGCCGCTCGAGAAGGCGATGTCGTCGCATCTGCTCGAGGAGCGCGGCGCGCCGGCCGACCGGCTCATCGCCTTTCCGCACCCGCTGGTGCAGGCNNACCCGCAGCTCGCCGCGGACCTCATCATCTTCGGTATCCAGGTGTCAAAACGCGGCGCGTGGGACGCCGCCGCGGACGCGATGCTTTCGGCGAGCCGGCTCACGCCGGACGGCCCGGAGCGCGATCAGCGGATGCTCATGGCCGCGGAGTACATGCTGCTCGGCGGCGCGGTCGACGACGCGCTGGCGCTCGTCGGCGAGATCGAGCGCCAGGCGCCCACCGCGCGGCGCGGGTTCGTGCTCGGCAGCCTGGCCATGATCAGCGGCCGCTACGACAAGGCACAGGAGTTGCTCGCCGCTGCGTACGACGTCTGTGATCCCGTTCGCGACCATCCGCTTGCCGAGGAGATCGCCGCGCAGCTCGCCCGCGTGCACATGGGACGCGGCCATGGTGCGGAGGCGGCGCTCTGGGCGACGAGGTCCCTCGACCCACGCCGTGCGCCGTCGCCGGTCGCTGACTCGCTGTCGGTGCTGGCCATCGGGCTGCTGTTCGCCGGCCGTGCGCCCGAAGCCGCGGCCGCGGTCGCCGAACTCCCCGACGCCTCGGCGCTGGACGACGAGGTCTCCCTCGACGGATTCATCGGGCGCGGCTACGTGCGCCTGGTGACCGACGACCCGGCAGCCGCGCGCGGGGATCTCGCACCGGTCGCCGAGCGGCTGCGCAGGCGCGGTCCGGCACATCGGGCCATCGAAGCGCTGACGATGCTCGCGACCGCCGAATATCGGATGGGCGAGTGGGACGACGCATCAGTGCACGGTCAGCTGGCGGCGTCGCTGGCCGAGGATGCGGATCAGACGTGGCTGCTCGCCGGCGCTCACGCCGCCGCGGCGGCGCCGCTCGCCGGACGCGGTGAGTGGGACGCGGCCAACGCGCATGCGGAGGCGGCGCGGCGTGCAGCCGACCTCGTCGGCGCCGAGTACGCCGGGGTCGCCCAGGCGGCGCTCGCAGCCGCGCTGATCGCACGAGCCCGCGGGGACCACGAGTCGGTCGTTCATGCACTCGAGCCGTTGCTGCCGATCGCCGAGCTCGGCGGGATCGGTGAGCCCGGCGTCCTCGACTGGCCGATCCTCCACGCCGAGGCGCTGCTGGGCCTCAACCGGCTCCGTGACGCCGAGACGGTGGTGGCCCGCTTCGCCCGGCTCGCGCGCGAGCGCAACCGTGCTCAGTCACTCGCCGGCGCCGATCGGATCCGGGCGATGCTCGATGCGGCACTGGGCCGGATCGACGATGCCGAGGTGTCCTTCGTCAGCAGTCTGGCCACCCTCGATGAGGTGGATCTCCCATTCGAGCGAGCGCTCACGGAACTCGAATACGGACGGTTCCTGATGCGCGCGGGGTTCAACCGGGCCGCGGTGTGGCAGCTCGAGGCGGCACGGGAGCGATTCGCCGACCTCGGGGCCCGGCCCTTTGTCACCGAATGCGTTGCTGCACTGGCGCGCTGCGGGACGGCGGCGTCGACTGACGGGGGTCATGCGCGCTGGCGCCTCACCCCTCAGGAGGCATCGGTCGCCAGGCTGGTGGCCACCGGGAGGACCAATCGTCAGGTCGCAGATGAGCTCGTCGTGAGCATCAAGACTGTCGAGTATCACCTCGGCAACGTGTACGGCAAGCTGCGAATCCGGTCGCGACAGGAACTGGTGCCGATCTTCGGTCCGATTGACAGCGGCCGGTCGCCACGGCCGGTCTCCGGCAGTGCCAAGGGTGCCGTGGCCGAAAAGACTAGGGTCCTACCCTGGGGAAAAGCGGGTACGTGACTCGTAGAGTCAGTGCAAGTGTCCAGCCAGAGGCGTGGTGGTGAGCGGGGACCTGAGGCCTGAGCGTCCGGCGGCGTTGACTGTCGGGCTCCTTCGCCCGTGCATTCTGGCGCACCTGATGGGCGGCGATACCGTCTACGGCTACGAGTTGCACCACTGGCTGCTGGGGATCGGCGTCGAATGCGATCTCGGCACGGTGTACCGGTCGCTCAACACCATGGAATCGGAAGGTCTCCTGCACTCGACCTGGGAGCGCTCGGTCGGGGGACGCAGCCGCAGACGGTATGAGTTGAGCGAGCCGGGGCTCGACATGATCGACGCGTACGTGGCGCCGGTGGAGCAACTCCGGACGGTCGCCACCGAGTTCCTGGACATGCGCAGGGCCTGCGAAAGCCGCGCGGCGGCAGACGCGGCACAGCACCTTCGTCACGCGGCGACGCCGCGCGTCCCAGTCTGAGGGACGCCGGAACTCTTCCCATATCCGCGCCACGCGGATAAGTGCGCAAGACACGGATTGACGCGCCCGTACGCGGTCACCACAGTCGGATGCGCGAGGCGGTTGTCGCGATGACGTGATCCGCCCTCGACAGTCGCTGCCAACTGCTCACAAAGGAGGAGGTTGGATGGCCACGGACACCGTGCCGTATGGGCGAAAGACCCAGAGGGAGTCTCCAGTCTCCGATCTGCACATCGTGTGGATCACCGCCGGACTTGGGTGCGATGGTGATTCGATATCGATCACCGCGGCGACCCAACCCAGCATCGAGGACGTGCTCCTCGGAGCGATCCCCGGTCTGCCCAGGGTCCACCTCTACAACCCCGTCCTCGCGTACGAGAACGGCGAGGAATTCATCAAGTCGTGGCATGCGGCTGCCAACGGAGATCTCGATCCGTTCGTCCTCGTCATCGAGGGCTCGATCCCCAACGAGACGATCAAGAAAGAGGGGTACTGGGCGGCCGTCGGCACCGACGCCGCGACGGGTCAGCCGATCACCACGTGTGAGTGGATCGATCGCCTCGCTCCGAAAGCTTTGGCGGTGGTGGCCTGCGGAACGTGCGCGACCTACGGCGGCATTCATGCGATGCAGGGCAACCCGACAGGCGCCATGGGCCTCGCCGACTACCTCGGCTGGGACTGGAAATCGAAAGCCGGCCTGCCCATCGTCAACGTCCCGGGATGCCCCGTACAGCCCGACAACTTCATGGAGACGGTGCTGTACCTGCTCTACATGGTCGCCGGTCTCGCCCCGATCATCCCGCTCGACGATCAGCTGCGCCCGACGTGGCTCTTCGGTGACACCGTGCACGACGGTTGCGACCGCGCAGCGTCGTACGAGCAGGGCGACTTTGCCGCCGACTACAACTCCCCGCGCTGCCTGGTGAAGCTGGGCTGCTGGGGACCTGTCGTCAACTGCAACGTCCCCAAGCGGGGGTGGATGGCCGGCATCGGCGGCTGCCCCAACGTGGGNNACAAGTTCATGCCGTTCATGGACGAGCCGCCGGGAGCGCACCTGTCAACAGGCGTCATCGGCGTGTATGGCACCGCAATCCGCGCGCTGCGCAAGGTGACCAACACGACTGTCAACAAAGAGCCGAGATGGCGGCATACGGGGTCCGAGCTCACCACCGGCTACAGGCCGACCACGTACTGAGGAGAACTGAGCAATGACAGTCGTTGAGAAGGACCCAACCCGGACCAAGGATCCGGTCCTTGTCGATGTCTCCTGGGACCCGATCACCAGGATCGTCGGAAGCCTCGGCATCTTCACCAAGATCGACTTCGCCAACCGTGTCGTCGCGGATTGTCGGAGCACGTCGTCGATCTTCCGTGGCTACAGCATCTTCATGAAGGGCAAGGACCCGCGCGACGCGCACTTCATCACGAGCCGGATCTGTGGCATCTGCGGCGACAACCACGCGACGTGCGCCACATACGCGCAGAACATGGCATTCGGCATCAGGCCGCCGGCGATGGCCGAGTGGATCGTCAACCTCGGCGAGGCGGCCGAGTACATGTTCGACCACAACATCTTCCAGGACAACCTGCTCATGGTCGACTTCTGCGAGCAGATGGTGAAGGAGACCAACCCGTCAGTCCTGGCCCGCGCGGAGAACACGCCGGCACCGCACGCGGCGGATCACGGCTACCGGACGATCGCCGAGATCATGCGCGCGCTGAACCCCTTCACCGGGGAGTTCTACCGCGAGACGCTGCACGTCAGCCGCTACACGCGGGAGATGTTCTGCCTGATGGAAGGACGCCATGTCCATCCGTCAACGCTCTATCCCGGTGGCGTCGGCACCGTGCCGACCGTGCAACTCTTCTCGGACTACCTCGTGCGTCTGATGCGCTACGTGGAATTCATGAAGAAGGTCGTGCCGCTGCACGACGATATCTTCGACTTCTTCTACGAAGCGCTCCCGGGCTACGAGGAAGTCGGCCGCAGGCGGATGGACACCGTCTGCTGGGGGTCGTTCAACGATCCGGACGAGTGCGATTACACGTACCGGCACATGACGAACTGGGGCCGCTCGATGTTCGTGACCCCGGGTGTCGTTGTCGACGGCAAGCTCGTCACCACCGATCTCGTCGAGATCAACCGCAACATCCGCATCCTCCTGGGCCACTCCTTCTACGAGGACTGGGCGGACGATGGAGAAGTCTTCGTCGAGAAAGACCCGCTCGGGCATCCGATCGACAAGCGGCACCCGTGGAACCAGACGACGATCCCCAAGCCGGGGAAGCGCGACTTCGACAAGAACTACAGCTGGGTCATGTGCCCGCGCTACCTGCACGAGGGCGAGCATCTCGCCATGGACACCGGCGGCGGAGCGTTTGCCCGTCTTCTGGCCACCTCGCTTGCGGGCATCGTCGATGTCGGGTACATCAAGGCAACCGGCAGCAGCACGAAGATCTACCTGCCGAAGACCGCGTCGAAGCCCGAGGTCGAGTTCGAGTGGAAGGTTCCGAAGTGGAGCAACGCCATCGAGCGCGACCGTGCGCGGACGTACTTCCAGGCTTACGCCGCGGCCGCCGCCTTGCACTTCCTGGACAAGGCGTTCGAGGAGCTGAACGCGGGGCGCACGGACACGTTCACGCCGTTCACCGTGCCGGACGAGGCGATCGGTTGCGGGTTCCACGAAGCAGTGCGCGGCGTGCTCTCGCACCACGTGGTCATTCGTGACGGCAAGATCGCCAACTACCACCCGTATCCGCCGACCCCTTGGAACGCCACGCCGCGCGACATGTACGGCACCCCGGGACCATACGAAGATTCGGTGCAGAACACGCCGATCTTCGAGGAGAACGGACCGGACACCTTCAAGGGCATCGACATCATGCGGGCGGTGCGGAGCTTCGATCCCTGCCTGCCGTGCGGTGTGCACATGTATCTCGGCAACGGCAAGGTGCTGGAGACTCGGCACTCGCCGAACTTCGGCCCGCAACCATGAATGGCAGCGCAAGCTCGTCTCGTTGAGGAGCGAGAGCTCCAGAAACGTCTCACCCACGTCGACACCTTGGTCGGGGAGCTGCAAAAGCTCCCCGACCTTGCGTCACGGGCGTTGGTCGAGGAGTTGCTCTCAACCGTGCTCGACCTCCATGGCGAGGCGCTGGCGCGGATGATCGAGGCGCTTGGCCCGCGTGGCGAGGCGGCGACGGACCGACTGCTGGAACGTATGGCGGCCGACGACGTCATCCGCGGGGTGCTGCTGCTCCACGGACTTCACCCGCTCGACTTGCGTACGCGCGTCGAGGGCGCGCTCGAGTCGGTGCGGCCGTACATGCGGTCGCATGGCGGTGGGGTCGAATTGCTGGACGTGGTCGGCGACACGGTGCGGATCCGTCTCGAAGGGCACTGCAAGACGTGCCCATCGTCGACGGTAACGCTCAAGCTCGCGGTTGAGAAGGCCATCTATGAGGCCGCACCCGATGTCGAGGCGATCGAGGTGGTCGAACCGCAGCACGCGGAGGGACCGCCGCAGATTGCCGGCCTGGTGGCGCTCCCGGTCATCAGCGCTTCAAATCCGCGCCCGGCCTCGCGTCCATCGGTCACGGTGTCGGGGGAGTGGGTGACGCTCGCCGCGCGTGCTTCCCACGTCAACAACGGCAGCGTGGTGAAAACCACGGCCGACGGCGAGGCAGTCCTGATCGCTAGAACCGGCGACGTGTTCTATGCGTACGTGGCGAGGTGCCCGGCATGTGCAGGGGGCATGGAGGCCGCATCACTCGACGGCGCCGTGCTCGTGTGTGACGAGTGCGCCGGTCGGTACGACATCCGCCGCGCCGGCGCCGGCATCGGCTCGGACTTCCGCATCGAACCGCTTCCGCTCCTCGAGGATTCGGGGGTTCTGCGGATCGCGGTCCCAGCGCGGCTGGCATGAGTTCCACCGCTCGCCTCCCCGGACTCCGAGGGCTCATCCGCGAGCGCGTACCCGCGGAGCGCTGCGAGCTGTGCAGCGCCGAGCTTGCGCCGCATCCGCACCACGAGCATCTCTTCGAGCCGACGACGCGGCAGATCCGCTGCAGCTGCACCCCGTGCGCGATCCTGTTTCCCCCAGAGGCGGAAAAGCGCTATCGCCGGGTTTCCCGGCGGCTGCTCTACCTCGACGACTTCGCCATGGACGACATGCAGTGGGAGTCGCTCGCCATCCCGGTGAACATGGCGTTCCTGCACACCAGCAGCACCACTGGCGGTGTGCGTGCGTTCTATCCCAGCCCGGCGGGGGCGACCGAGTCAATGCTCAGCCTCGAGGGTTGGGATCAGTTACTGGCTGACAACCCGGTGCTGAGCCAGCTCGAGCCCGAGGTGGAGGCGCTGCTCATCAATCGTGTCGGTGGCGCGCGCGATCACTACATCGCGCCGATCGATCGGTGTTTCGAGCTGGTTGGTCTGATCCGCATCAGCTGGCGTGGCCTCAGCGGCGGGCAGGAGGTATGGGAACGGATCGACACCTTCTTCGCCGACCTCCGCGCCGCCGCGCGCACGAGGTCGCGCGCGCATGCCTGACCTCGATCTCGAAGTCGTCTCCGCGGGGGCCGAGCCCGACTCGCTGATTCCGATCCTCAACTTTCGCGTGCGGATCAACGAGCGGGAAGGGCACCGTATCGACTCGATCTCGCTGCGCTGCCAGATCATGGTCCAGGCAACGCGCCGGACCTATGCGCCCGGCGAGCAGGAGGCGCTCCTCGATCTGTTCGGGCAGCCGGCTCGGTGGGGAACGACGCTCAAAACCATGCTCTGGACGCACGCGAGCACCGATGTCGTCGGCTTCGTGGGATCGACGGAGACGATCGTCCCGGTGCCGTGCACGCACGACCTCACCATCACGGCGGGAAAGTACTTCTTCGCGCTCGAGGATGGAGAGATACCGCTGATGTTCCAGTTCAGCGGAACCATCTTCTGGCGTGACGAAGAAGGAACCCTGCAGGTCGCGCCGATTCCGTGGTCGAAGGAAGCGGCGTTCCGGCTCCCCGTGGCCACCTGGCGAGCCCTCATGCAGGAGCACGACCCGGACAGTGCCTGGCTCTGCCTGCGCCGCGACACCGTCGACCGTCTCAACCGCTACAAGGCGCACTCCGGTGTCCCGGGATGGGACGAGGCGCTCATCCGTCTGCTCGCGGCCTCTGACGGTCATGCCGCGATGGCGAGCAAAGCGCAATGAGCCAGAGCACGCTCGACCGCCTCGTCGCGGCGACGCTGTACGAGGGGTACATCCTGTACCCGTACCGTCCGTCATCGGTCAAGAACCAGGTGCGCTGGACCTTCGGGGGGGTGCACCCACGTGCCTGGAGCGAGGCATCTGGCGGTACCGATCCGTGGGCGACGCAGACCGAATGCCTGCTGCGCGCGACAGAGGCTGCTTGCGTCATCGTGCGCGTCCGGTTTCTGCAATTGGTGGCGAGAACCGTCGCGAGGCTCGATCCGGCCGCGCTCGAACTCGACGCCGACGCCGTCGGACGGCTCGAGGACGTCGAGGAATTGCGGGTGGCGGGCATCAATCATCGTGGCTGGGAGGAGGCGACCGAGGTCGCCATCGACTGCGGACACCACACGGTCGCGTCGCTGATCGGGCGCGAGGTGGTTGTCGAGAAGACGTTCCCGGCGCACGAGGATGTGGAACCGCTCCTGGATGAGCAGGGGCGGATCTTCGGCGTGCTGCAGCGCGAACGTCAGGCACTCGCGGCCGAGGTGACGTTGCAGGCGGAGATCGCCGGTCCGGACCTCATTCGGGTGCGGGTCATCATCCGCAACGCCAGCGCGTTCAAGGTCGATGGCGACCATGACCGCGAACGTGCCCTGCGTTCGTCGCTGGTCTCGACGCATGCGATCCTCGTCGCGGCGAACGGAGAATGGCTCTCGCTCGCGGATCCACCTGCCGACGCCGTGGATGCCGCAGCCCTGTGCCGGAACGTCGGACTGTGGCCGGTGCTGGTCGGCGAGTCGAACGAATCGGACACGGTCCTCGCTTCACCGATCATCCTCGAGGACCACCCCCAAGTCGCCCCCGAGTCGTCGGGCGATCTCTTCGATGCCACCGAGATCGACGAGATTCTGAGCCTGCGCATCCTGGCGCTCACTGATGAGGAGAAGGCGGAGATGCGGGCGGCGGACGCACGTACACGAGCGCTCCTGGATCGCACCGAGGCGCTGACGGGCGACGACATGATGCGTCTGCACGGAACGATTCGCGAGATACGGCCGGTGATCGGAGACCGCGCGTGAAAGGCTTCGACTTCGGCGCCTGGGACCCCGAGGGCACGGCCGTCGCCACCGAGTCGGTCACCTGGGGCGAGGGCCGCCTGCATCTCGGCGACCGCGTCCGCATCAGTCCGTGCCGCCGCGCGGACATCATGGACATCGCCCTGTACGGTCGCACCGCCGTCGTCGAGTCGATCGAACGCGACTACGAGGACGTCATCCATGTCGCGGTGCTCGTGGACGACGATCCAGGCAAGGACCTCGGCGCACTCCGCCAGCCCGGACACCGTTTCTTCTTTGGTCTCGACGACATCGAACCGCTCGAACCCGTGGAGGAGCAGCGGTGACCGAAGGCACCATCCTTGTGGCGGGAATCGGCAACATCTTCCTGGGCGATGACGGCTTCGGGGTTGAGGTGGCGCGGCAGCTCGCGTCGCATCAGCACGTCGGCAGCGTGCGAGTCGCCGACTACGGCATCCGCGGATTCGACCTCGCATTTGCGCTGCTCGACGAACCGGCCGCGACCATCCTCATTGACGCCATGCCTCGTGGTGGAGAACCCGGCACCGTGTACGTGCTCGAGCCGGAACTCGACGCCGACGGCGCCGAAGCGTCGCCGGATCACGCTGAAGGATCGTTCCAGGGGCACGCCATGACGCCTGACTCCGTCTTCGCGCTGGTGCGCGCCCTCGGCGGACGGCCGTCCAACGTCACGGTCGTCGGTTGCGAACCCCTCACGTTCGGTCCGGAGAACGAAGGGTGCATGGGCCTCAGCGAACCGGTCGCCGGCGCGGTTGCAGAGGCGGTCGCGGTCGTCGAGCAACTCCTCACGCGGCTGGTGCCGACTGCGAGTGAGCCCTGATGCACGAGCTCGGGCTTGCGGAAGGCATCATGACCGTCGCCATCGACATATCGGGTGAGCGGCCTGTGAACCGCATTGTCGTGCGCATCGGCGAGGAGCAGCGGATCGTTCCCGACAGCCTCGAGTTCGGTTTTCAGCTGCTTGCCGAAGGCACCGCCTGTGAAGGCGCGGTCTTGCAGTGCATCGTCGTCCCCGGTATCGAGGTTCTCGTCGATGAGGTCGAGCTTGGCGGTGATTCACCGACGATCCTTCGCCGACCCGGTGCGCCCGTTGTCGAGCCACCCCATGCCCATGAGCACGCCGTCCACAACGGCGCCAGTCCGGCGCCTGCAACATCAGCGCACACACCAGGAGGAATCTAGATGGGGCTCATGCTCGGCGGTCAGAAGAGCGCTCTCCGCACGATTGCGCAGTGGCTGATCCTCGGCGCCGTCATCGGCGTCGTCCTCAACTCGAAAGACATTCAGCGGTACCTCAAAATCCGGTCGATGTAGAGAGGACGAGATCGCGTCGTGGCTCGCTTTGAGGTCAACACCGCTCAAACGACGGTCCAGGTCGGCCTTCGGGTCAACCTCCACCCGTCGCACGTCAATGCGAACGCGCTCACCGGGTTCATCGAATGCGAGCTTGACGATCAGGGAAAGCCGCGCCTCGATCAGCCGTATCGCGCGGAGTTGGCGCTGCCGGTGGAGGCGATCAAGTCGGGTAATGGTCTCCAGGACCGGGAGATGCGGCGCCGCTTCGACACCTCGCGCTACCCAACGATTACCGCGGTGGTCACCCACGGCGAGGCACTCGATGGTGAGGGCCGATATCGCGCGACGGCGCGTCTCACGCTGCACGGCGTGACCAAGGACATCACCGGCGATGTGCAGGTCACGGCCAATGGGCGCACGTTGACCATCGACGGTCTGCAGGTGATCAACATCAAGGACTTCGGGATCGATCCGCCGCGTTTGATCATCCTGAAGGTGGAACCGGACGTCGACCTGCAGGTCCACATCGTGGCGGCAGAAAAGTGATAACGGTCAGGCAGTTTGGAGTGGAATGGAATGCTTGAGAAACTGGTGATCTTTGGGATCGGATACGTGCTCGGGACTCGTGCGGGCAAGGAGCGGTTCGATGAGCTGGTCGAAACCGCCAAGAAGTTCGCGGCCCGTGATGAGGTGCAGATGGCGGTGAGCCTGGCCACGGGCTTCCTCGAGGAGCGCTTCAACTCCACGGCGGAGCGCATGCGCGCCGCTTGATGCAATGAGCGTCGCGACCCAGCCCCCCACGACCCGCGCGGCGAGTGCGAACGCATCCGCGGGTAAAGAGCGGGAACGGCTGGGGTTCGCGGTTCGTGGCGTGGTGCAGGGCGTGGGATTCCGCCCGTTCGTCTGGAACCTCGCGACCGGTCTCGGGCTGAGCGGCTCGGTCTGCAACACGTCGGGCGCGGTGATCATCGAGGTCGAGGGTGACCGGCGGGCGCTCGAAACGTTCGCCGCCGGATTGCGCCAGGATGCGCCCCGCCTTGCCCGGATCGATGCCCTCGTGGAAACCAGCCTCGATCCGCTGGGAGATGAGGGCTTCCGCATCGTGGAGAGCCGTGCGGTCGACGGCGACTATCAGCCGATCGCACCCGATGCGGCGACCTGCCCCGAGTGTGTCGCAGACATCCTGGATCCCCCCAATCGACGCCATGGCTACCCGTTCACCAACTGCACCAATTGCGGTCCGCGGTTCACGATCATCGAGGACATCCCGTACGACCGTCCGCTGACGACCATGCGCCATTTCGCGATGTGCGACGCCTGCAGGCACGAATACGAGGACCCGGCGGATCGACGCTTTCACGCCCAGCCGAACGCGTGCCCGGTGTGCGGCCCGCGCCTCTGGTGCACCGACACGCGCGGGACAGAAGTGTCCGGCGACCCGATCGAGCTCGCAGCAGGGGCGATCGCCCGCGGCGAAATCATCGCGCTGAAGGGATTGGGTGGGTTCCAGCTCTGCTGCGATGCAAGCGACGACGCCGCGGTCGCGCGGCTGCGCGAACGCAAGCACCGGCCTGCAAAACCCTTTGCCGTGATGTGCGCTGACCTTGCGGCGGTCCGCGGTCTCTGCATTGTGAGTGACGCGGAGGCGGCACTGCTCGAGGGATCCGTACGGCCGATCGTCCTGCTGCAGCGCCGCCGCGATCGCGATTCGGCGCGTGTCGCGGGTTCCGTGGCTCCTGGCCTCGACGAGCTCGGGGTGATGCTCCCGTACACGCCGATGCACCACCTCCTGCTGCGCGCCGCGGGCGCGATGGTGATCATGACCAGTGGCAACGTCAGCGAGGAACCGATCGCCAAGGACAACGACGAGGCGTTGCAGCGGCTCGGGCACATCGCCGATCGCTTTCTCCTGCACGACCGGGACATCTATGCGCGCTATGACGATTCGGTCGTGCGCGTGGTCGACGGAACCGCACACATGATCCGGCGCGCCCGCGGATACTGCCCGCTTCCCGTGCGCATCGAGCCGGCGGGTGGGCAGGTCCTTGCGCTCGGCGCGCACCTCAAGAACACCTTCTGCGTGCTGCATGGTGGCAACGCGTTCACCGGTCCCCACATCGGTGACCTGGACAGCCCAAGCACGCTCAGCCACCAGGACGAGGCGTTGCGCACCTATCTCCGGCTGTTCCGGACCACACCAGCAACGGTCGCGGCGGATGCGCACCCCGACTACGCATCGACGCGCATCGCCGAGCGGTGGTGGGAGTCCGGCGCCAGGGGTGTGCGTGTCCAGCATCACCATGCCCACATAGCCAGCGTGCTTGCCGAGCATGGACTGCGGGGGACGGTCCTCGGGGTTGCCCTTGACGGTGTTGGCCTCGGGCCGGACGACGCCATATGGGGCGGTGAGTTTCTGCTCTGCGACGAGCGCTCATACCGTCGCGCCGGCCACATCGCCCCGGTGCGCCAGCCGGGTGGCGACGCCTGTGCCCGAGAGGGGTGGCGCATGGCGATTGCGTACCTCGCGGCCGCGGGTGAGCTCGGCGACGCACCGCCAAGCTGGTTCAACGAGACCGCCGGCGCCCCGGACGAGCGTCGCTGGCGGCTCGTCTCCCGCCTCGCGCGCTCCGACGCCGCCCCGATCAGCACAAGCGCGGGGCGGATGTTCGACGCTGTCGCGAGCCTGCTCGGGGTTGCACACGTGTCCACGTTCGAGGCGGAGGCCGCGATGCGTCTCGAGGCGGTTGCGAGCTCGTCCCGCGATCTGGCCGCCGTCGATCATTACGACATCGGGCTGGACGGCGATCCCGCGGTGCTCGACACAGTGCAACTCGTGCGAACGCTGTTCCTCGAGCGGCAGCGTGGCGGCGACGCCCAGGCGCTCGCGGCGATCTTCCATGAGAGCCTCGCTCGCGGGATCGCGAAGGCGTGCGTCCGGCTCAGCGGCGATCACGGGGTCAACAGGATCGCGCTGAGTGGCGGTGTCTTTCAGAACGCCCTGCTGTTGAGCCGTGTGTCGCTCCTCTTGCGCGAGCGCGGCCTCTTCGTGTACACCAATCAACAGGTCCCGGCCAACGACGGCGGCATCAGCCTGGGGCAGGCGCTGGTCGCGGCATCACAAGAGTCGAGAGGTTGATCTGATATGAGTGTGCAGATACGACCCGACCGTGACGCGGCCATCGCCCGCGGTCGTGCAGTTCTCGAGGAGCGGGTCACGGCGTCGAATAGCGCCGGCGAAGCGTACTTCGGCCGCCATGCGCAGGCGATCGCGGCGTGTGCCGCGGCGATGGCGGATCGGTTCTTCGCGGGGGGCACGCTGGTGGTGTTCGGTTCCGGACCGCACGCCACCGATGCTCAGCACAATTCAGTCGAGTTCGTGCACCCGGTGCTGCCCGGATGCCGTGCCCTTCCGGCGCTGTCGCTGACCAACGACATGGCCACCGTGACCGGTCTGCTCCAGAGCGACGCCGCCGCGGACGTCTATGCGCATCAGCTGCGCGTGCTCGGACGTTCCGGGGATCTGGCGCTGGCTTTCGCGCATGCGCCGGTACATCCCTCGATCACTCGAGGACTCGATGCCGGCGCGGCGGCGGGCATGCTCACGATCGCGCTCACATCGGGTGAGGGCGCCGGCCGAGAGCAGGCGGACTTTCTCTTCCACACCGAAAGCGCTGATCGTGATGCCGCGCACGAGCTTCACCTGGCGACGTATCACATGCTCTGGGAGCTCGCGCACATCGTCCTCAACCACCGCGGCATCGGAGACGTCTCATGAGCGGCGAGTGTCACGACGAAGTCTGCATCACGTGCTCGGATCAGCTGCTCGCGATGGTGGTCAGCGACGTGGACGTCCCGGCTCGGATCGCACGAGGGACGATCGACGGCGCGGACGTCGAGGTGAGCATCGACCTCATCGACGGGGTCACAGCCGGCGAGGTGCTGCTCTGCCACGGCGGCGTGGCGCTGCAGCGCGGCTTGCCGCTGGAGGTGGGCGCATGACCGAGTCCGGTCGCGACCCGTTCTCGCAACTCCTGTATCCGATGCTGAGCCCGCAGCCCGCCGCAGGCGATGCCCTCGTCCAGGAGCTGGCGCATGCGCCAATCGAAAAGTCGGCCGAGAGCAACCGGCTGCGCCTGGTGCTGCTCGACGAATTCGGCGATGAGATCGTCCAGACCGCCGACGAGATGACGGCGGCGTTCCGGCAGGGCGGCAGGTTGCTGGCGCTCGGGAACGGCGGCAGCGCCACGTCGGCGGCGGACATGGTCACGGAGATGCTCGTTCCCGCCGCAGGCCGCGCGCCGATTCCCGCACTCTGCCTCACCAACGACATCGCTGTGGTCACCGGCGTCGGCAACGACGTCGGATTCGGCGACATCTTTCTGCGCCAGATCATCGCGCTCGGGCGGCAGCACGACGTCGTGTTGGCCGTATCCACGAGCGGAAACTCCGAGAACCTCGTGCGCGGGCTCGCTGAAGCGCGGCGCCGCGGCATGAGCACCATCGCGATCTGTGGGTATGACGGCGGACGTCTTGCCCGCGAAGCGATCGCCGACCACTGTTTCATCGTCCGATCCAGCAGCATCCACCGGATCCAGGAGGTACAGATGACGCTCTACCACCTCCTCACCGAGTTGGTGCAACGCGCACTTGAAGGAGAGCCGGCATGTGCCTAGCGATTCCCGCCCGCCTCGTCGAGTACATCGACGACGACCATATGTACGGCAAGGTGGAGCTTGGTGGAGTTCAGCGACGGATCAACACGTCGCTGCTGGTTGGTGAGGACGTCACCGAGCCGGGCGAGTACGTGCTCGTGCACGTGGGCTTCGCGCTGAGCCGGGTGAGCGAGACCGAGGCCGCGGAGACGCTGCGCATCCTCGAGCAGATGGGGCCGGCATACACCGACGAAGTCCAGCAGATCCGCGAATGGCAGGCGATGGAGGAGGAGCTGGTGGGCGCCAACTATCGCGAGAGCAACGGAACCCCAGCAGCATGAAATTCGCAGACGAATTCCGCGACGCCGACCTCGCCCGCGCCCTGGGCGCACGGATTGCGGCCGAGTCCGGCGACAAGCACTGGAAGATCATGGAGGTGTGCGGTGGCCACACCCACACCATCTTCAAGTACGGCATCGAGGACCTGCTGCCAAGCAACGTCGAGCTGGTGCATGGACCAGGGTGTCCCGTGTGCGTGATCCCGATGGGACGTCTCGACGACGGCATCGCCGTCGCCCACGAGCCCGGGGTCATCTTCACGTGCTTCGGTGACCTCATGCGCGTGCCCGGCAGTACCGGAAGCTTGCTCGACGCCAAGGCCGCCGGCGCCGACGTGCGCATGGTGTACTCGCCACTCGACGCCTTGAAGATCGCTCAGCAGAACCCGGACCGCAGGGTCGTCTTCTATGCGATCGGTTTCGAGACGACTGCACCGTCGACGGCGCTGACCCTGATGCGCGCCAAGGCGGAGGGCATTCGCAATCTCTTCGTGTTCTGCAATCACGTCACGATCATCCCGCCGATGAAAGCGATCCTCGACTCGCCCGATCTGAAGCTCGACGGGTTTCTCGGCCCGGGGCATGTGTCAACCGTCGTGGGGATCAGACCGTTCGAGTTCGTGACCAACACGTACGGCAAGCCGGTGGTCGTGGTCGGGTTCGAGCCACTCGACATCCTCCAGGGCGTGCACATGATCATCACGCAGATTCACGAGGGCCGGTGCGAGGTCGAGAACCAGTACAAGCGCGTGGTGCACGACGACGGCAACCCCAAGGCGCTCGAGGTACTCTCGCGCGTGTTCAAGCTGCGCTCTCACTTCGAGTGGCGCGGCCTCGGCTTCATCAGCCAGAGCGCTCTCGAGCTGCAGGACGAGTTCGCCGACTATGACGCGGAGAAGGTGTTCTCCGTGCCCGGCGTTCGGGTTGCCGACCCCAAGGCATGCCAGTGCGGCGAAGTCCTCAAGGGGGTCCTCAAGCCGTGGGAATGCAAGGTGTTCGGCACGGCATGCACGCCGGAAACGCCGATCGGCACCTGCATGGTGTCGTCAGAAGGCGCATGCGCCGCGTACTACAACTTCGGCAGGTACTCGCGCGCACGTGAGCGCGAGCGTGTGCTGGCATCGGGTGAGCACAGCAACGGCAACGGCAATGGTCACGCCAACGGCGCCGTGGCTGAGCACGATCTCCAGCCCATTCCGGTGCAGGCACGATGACCGAGACAGTCACCCAGCCCGGCAGCGGCGCGGCGATCAGAGCAGCGTCCGCCCGTATCGCCGACCCGGAGCAGCGTGTGCTCGAACGCATCGCCGAGATTCGCAAGCGCAAGCCAACCCTTCGCGAGGATGCGATCACGATGAGCCATGGTGCGGGAGGCAAGGCGAGTCACACGCTGACCACGGCGCTCTTCGGCGATATCCTGAGCAACCCGGTGCTCGACCAGCTCGGCGACCAGGCCGTGCTCGCGCTCCCAGGCGTGGACCAGGTCGGTATCGCGGTCACAACGGATTCGTTCGTCGTCAGCCCGCTCTTCTTTCCTGGGGGTGACATCGGCGAACTGGCAGTCAACGGCACCATCAACGATCTCGCCGTCGGAGGTGCCACACCTCTGGGCATTTCGGCGGCGTTCATCCTCGAGGAAGGGCTCGACATCGCGCTCCTCCGCAGGGTCGTGGAGTCGATGCGCCGCGCCGCGGACCGCGCGGGTGTCTACGTGGTCACCGGCGACACCAAGGTCGTGCCCCGGGGTAAGGCTGATCAACTCTTCATCAACACCACCGGTGTCGGCACCGTCGCGCTTCCACCGCAGGTTGCGCTTCACCGGATCGCCCCGGGTGACGTGGTTCTGCTCAGCGGCGCGATGGGCGACCACGGCGCCACCGTCATGCTGGCGCGCGGCGATGTCGACCTCGAGGCCGACAACCTGCGCAGCGACACGATGGCGTTGCACGGATTGACCTCGGCACTCCTGGCGGACGGTATCGATGTGCACTTCATGCGTGACGCGACGCGGGGCGGGGTCGCAACCGTCCTCAACGAGATCGCGCAGGCCGCGGGCGTCGCGGTCGCCATTGCTGAGGACTCACTTCCGGTCCACGACGAGGTGCGCGGCGTCGCCGAGATCCTCGGCATCGATCCGCTCTACATCGCCAACGAAGGCAAGCTCGTGGCGGTCGTCGCCCGCGATCACGCGCCGCGTGCACTCGAGCTCATGCGCTCCCGCCCCGAGGGCACCGAGGCAGCCGTGATCGGGGAGGTGATGGCGGAACCAGAGGGGATGGTCTTCATCCATACCGGCTTCGGCGGCACGCGGGTGGTCGACATGCTGATCGGAGATCCCCTGCCTCGGATCTGCTGAGCGTCACCGTCCGCAAGCGCACTGACTCGCTGCGCGAACAGGCGTATGGTCTGTCTGCGGACCAGCCCCATATGCCGTGATCGCCCCATGGAATCTCAGCCCTGGCCAGACCCTCTCGAGCCGGACGACACCGGAGCGAAGCCGGAGGCCGATGTGCGCATCCAGGCTGTCGCATGTGGGCGATGTGGCTGGCCCAACGCATGCAGGATTCAGAGCGGGATGCGGACCCTTCGCTTCATGTGTCAGTGGTGCGAGCGCATGACCACCGGCATCGTGGACCCGTCGATCAAGCGCAACGTCATCTTCTAGCGCGGGAGTTTCGACGGGCTGACATAGTGTGCCGATGGTTCACAACGTTGCTCTGATTCTCGGTGGTGGCGGGGCTGCCGGAAATGCGTGGGAGATCGGTGTCATTGCAGGCTTGGCCGAAGCTGGTCTCGATATGACAGAGACCGCCGATTTGGTGGTCGGCACCTCGGCCGGGGCCACCGCGGCAGCGCAGGTGCGCAGCGGTATACCGGCGGCCGGCCTGTTGGCCTCGGTGCTGTCCCCGCCGGTTCGAACGGTCGGACAGAACCGGGAACGGCCGCCATCCCTGCCGACGGGCACGGTATTCGAGCGGATGAGGGCCATCGGCGCCGCCGCCACCTCGGCAGCCGATTTACAACGTGCGATGGGCGCGTTCGGGTTGGAGAGCGACTCGACGCTCGAAGCCGGGGCGGAACAGCGGCGCGCCATGGTGGCAGCCAGGTTGCCTCGCCCTGAATGGCCGGACAGGCCGATGATCGTGGTGGCCGTCAACGCGCATACGGGCGAGGTGGCTGCGTTCGACCGCGATTCCGGTGTCGACCTGGTGGACGCAGTCACTGCGAGCACCGCGCTGCCCGGTCTCGTTCCCACCGTCAGCATCAACGGCGCGCGCTACATTGACGGTGGCGTGCGCTCCACCGAAAACGCCGACCTTGCCTCGGGCTATGCGCACGTCGTGGTGCTCTCGCCGTTGGGCGGACGGAGCGGGACACC
>PKYW01000052.1 GCA_003132805.1 Candidatus Dormiibacterota bacterium
ATCGACGTGGCCAGCCAGGACGCTCGAACGGCCATCTGCATGATCCACTGGAGCGGCGAGCAGGCACGGATCGAGCCGCTTGGACCTCGCGGCGCCGGTGATGGCGATATACGCCGGTGCGTCGAAAGCGGTGACCGGGTCGGGGTCGACATCCCTCTGGGCTGGCCCAGCGCCTTCGTGGAATCGGTCAGCCGCCACCATCGTGGCGAGGGGTGGCCGGCCGAGGTCGACGCGGCGGGAATGACCTCGCTGCGTCTCCGCGAGACCGACCGCTGGGTCACGGCTCAGGCGCGCCGCCCGGGTGAGCGCGCGGCGCGATGCCACCCTATGAGCGTCTCGACGAATCTCATCGCCATCCCGGCCATGCGCATGGCGCGAGTCCTCGGCCCGGTGGACCGAAGCGGGGACGGCAAGGTGATCGAGGTATATCCCGCAGCCGCCCTGTTCGTCTGGGGATTGCCATACCGACGCTACAAGGGTGATCGGCCTGACCGCCGCGAGACCCGACACGTCCTCGTCGACCAGCTGCGGGTCCGAGCGCCGTGGCTTGTCGCGACGCGCGACGAGGACTGGGAACGGATCCGGGAGAACGACCACGAGCTGGATGCGCTTATCGCGTCGCTCGTGGCACGCGCGAAAGCGCGCGGCCTGTGCAACGAGGACTACGACGCGATGTCGGGCGTCGCGCGCAGCGAGGGATGGATAGCACTCCCGCTGCCCGACGCGCTGGACCGCCTCGCTCCGTAAGGGTGAGCGCAGACGGGTTGTGGTCACAGGCCTGTTCAGAAGAGAGCGCGGTTGGCCGACAGGGCGGGTCGTTCGACCCGGTGGTGGCATGCTCTGGTGATGGCAGCCGACGACCCTGAAACCTTCGACCAGTCGCTGCGACCGGCCCAGGGTCAGCTCTCCTACCTACAGATCCCCGCGACCAACTTGCAGCGATCAGCGGAGTTCTACGCACGCGTCTTCGGCTGGCATATCGAGCACCCGCATCCCGGCTTCGATGCGCCCGGCCTCATCGGTCAGTGGGTCACCGACCGGCCGCCTTCGCGTGACGCCGGCATGCTGCCCTGGCTGAACGTCGACAGCATGCTCGAGGCGATGAAGATGGTCCGCGCCTATGGCGGCGAGGTCCTCGAACATCCGACGCCCGACGGTCCTGACCGGCTCCTTGCAACCGTCCGCGACCCCGCCGGTAACGTCATCGGCCTGGTGCAGCTCGTNNCGCCGGGGTCTCCTCCGTCCTCGGCTCAGGTCAACCGGAATATCCGGCCTCCCGACGGGTCTCCTCCAACCTTCCCTCCGCAGTCAGCTTGCGAGGAGGACGCTCGGACGGGCGAGGTGACGGTGGCCACACGCGATGCACTTCAGTTGGGCGCGAACCGGACGGCTCATTCTCTGCATCCGACGGTACTCGCCTCGCGGGTGGTGGGCCGTCAGCGGGATGAGCCGGGTCCCGCCGCAGTGGGCACACCGAATGGCGCGCTCGCCATTCAAGTCTTTCACGGCCGGTATTTTGCTCCCGCCTCTGGCGAGGCTGTCAACATCGGCCGGTCGCCACTCGGAAGCGGTGCTATCGTTGGGGGCCCTCGGACGTCGGGTCGTTCCCGCGTATTCCGGCTTGAGGAAACCTCGATGATGCTCACCGCTCGTGACCGTCTCTCCGTCGCCCAGGGGCTCTCGGTGCGAGGCTCCGCGATCCGGCACTTCGCAGAGTTGACGACGCCGCCGGACAAGGTGCCGAACGGGGTTCTGGTCAACGAGTTGCCCCCGCCACGTCCTGGACTTCGGCTTATCGAGCTCGAGCGCCAGCGCCGGGAGCAGCTCGAGCGCGGCACACTCAACCGATGAGCGCACCGAGCGCGTAGTTTCGACTTGTCTTCAACGCGAAGTGCCGGCCCGCAGCGTCATCGCCGGGCCGGCAATCAGTGATGCACCTCGACGCGGCGCATCTCGTGCTGGTCGCGGGCGCAGCGCTGCTTGCCGGAGCGGTGAACACAATCGCCGGCGGAGGCACGCTCGTGTCATTTCCGGCGCTGCTCCTGCTCGGCTTTCCCGCCCTGACGGCGAACGTCACGAACACAATCGGACTGCTTCCCGGCTATGCGGGAGGCAGCGTCGGGTATCGGACCGAGCTCAGCGTGCAGCGAGCCCGCATTCGCTTCCTGGCACCAATCAGCATCGCCGGGGCGGTGGTCGGCGCGATCCTGCTGACGCGAACGTCGAACCACGTGTTCGCGGCGGTCGTGCCGTGGTTGATCCTGATCGCCTGTGCGCTGCTGTTGCTCCAGCCGGTGGTGACCGCGCGAGTCAGCCGGGGCCGCCCTGCCGACCAGCAGCACCGTTCGCCAATCCTCGTTGTCGCGCAGTTTCTCGGCGGAGTCTACGGAGCGTTCTTCGGTGCCGGTCTGGGAGTGATGTTGCTTGCGGTGCTCGGCCTCTTCATCCGTGATGACCTGCAGCGGATCAACGCGCTCAAGGGCGTGCTGTCACTGATCATCAACGTGGTCGCGGCAGTGTATTTCGCGTTCTTCGGACCGGTGTCCTGGCTCGCCGTGCTGGTCATGGTGCCGATGAGCGCCGTCGGAGGCTTCCTCGGTGTGAGCCTGGCGCGGCGTCTCCGCCCGGTGGTGCTGCGCACCGTGGTGGTGATCTTCGGCGTTGCGTTCGCGCTCCACCAACTGCTCTAGCGGTTCACGTCTCCCTCGATCAGGTCCCCGCGATCGGCGTGCTCGACCCAAGTCCCAGCTCGTGCTGGACGATGTTGATGGCGTTCTGCAGGTTGGCCTCGTCGTTGACGAACTGGGTTGTCGACACGGCGCCGCTGGCGACCCCGGCAAGGTCGTTACGCACGGCGCCGGCAGCGTTCACCAGGTTATGGACGTCGTTCTTGGTGGAAGCGGGGAACTGGATCGCGAGGAGCTCGTTGCTGAATGTGCTCAGCGCCTGCGCATAGGCCGCGTCGATCGGTGCTTCGTTGGCAATAGTGTTGGTACCCGTGGTGACCAGGCCCTTGCCGAGTGTGTCCCACGTGGTCGTGGCGGTGTCGAGCGCTCCTCCGGCACTTGCGTACTGGTGGAGGTAGTTCGAGGAAGAGGTCGGTGGCGGTGGGGCAGTTGATGCGCACCCCACCAGCAGCGGACCCGCGGCGCACCAGGCAAGGCGCCACGCTCGTGAACCCGTCATGTCCTACCTCCGTGAAGGGCACTGTATGACAGCGAGCCCCTCCTCCCTTCAGTCCTCGAGCACCGCCAGTTCGATGCGTGCCAGACGATCGGGGTCGGCAACCAGGTCCATCTCCACGATTCGGTCTCCCCGGATGGTGAGCACCCCCACGCCGAACAGCCGGCCCCGCGGAGCCATGACCACACCAACCGTCCCGTTCACGAGCGCCGGTTGGACGAACTGTGAGCGCGCCGAGAATGCAAGCGCCCCCCCGGCGACCGTCGCCGCGCCGCGCAACACCCTCGGCGAGCCCTGAGGCACCGCGGCGGCGTCGACCCGGAGGACGACATCCGGGTCGAGGACGGCAAGCAGAGCCTCCATGTCACCGCTTCGTGAGGCTGCGATGAACGCGTCGACGACCTTGCGCTGGCGGGCGAGGTCCGCGTTCGGCACCACCGTGGACCCGCGCACCCGCCGGCGCGCTCGGCTCGCGAGCTGGCGTGCCGCTGCAGGAGTCCGTCCAACGATGGGCGCGATCTCGTCGAACGGGACGGCGAACGTGTCGTGGAGGACGAAGGCGAGTCGTTCCGCCGGAGAGAGCGTCTCGAGCACGACGAGCAGCGCCAGCCCGACCGAGTCGGCGATCACCGCCTCGTGCTCGGGGTCGGTCGCGGCCGAATCGATGTAGGTGAACCCCAGCGCCCGGGCGTCCAGCGACTCCTCCCGGCGCGAGTTCCGCGACCGGAGCATGTTCAGACAGACGCGAGCCACGATGGTGGTCAGCCATCCACCCAGGTTCCCGACGCCGCTCGCTCCGGAGCGGCTCAGCCGCAGCCAGGACTCCTGGACGGCGTCGTCCGCCTCACTCAGCGATCCCAGCATCCGGAATGCCACAGCGCGCAGGTGGCTTCGCTCGGCCTCGAATCGTTCCGCCAGCCACTCGTTCTCGTTCATCGGTCACATTCCCTTATCACGGCGTGTCATAGCAGTGACCCGCGAGACCCACCAGATGTGACCGTACGGTCGAATCCGGTCCGGGTTGCGCTCGAGATAGAACGCGAGGAGGCTCGTCATGACAGCACCAATCCTGGTCACCGGAGGGAGCGGGACGCTCGGCCGTCGCGTCGTTTCGGATCTGCGCGCTGGCGGACACGACGTCCGCGTGCTCAGCCGGCGCAGCCACGCATCTGAGGAGGGCCTGGTTTACGTTACGGGCGACCTGCTCACCGGAGAAGGAGTCGATGCCACGGTGGCGGGAATCGACACGATCATCCACTGCGCGGGCTCCTTCAAGGGCGATGTGAAGATGACCGAGACCCTCGTGCGAGCGGCGTCGCGCGTCGGGGCGCCGCATATCGTCTTCATCTCCGTGGTGGGTACCGACCGGGTTCCCGTGGTCGGGTTCGGTCGCCTCCCGTTCGCGTACTTCCGCAACAAGCAGGGCGCGGAGCAGGTGATCGCCAAGTCCGGGTTGCCGTGGACGACGCTACGCGCGACGCAGTTCCATGACCTGTTCCTGATCGTGGCCCGTGGACTGACCAAGCTCCCGCTGACGCCGGTCTTTGCAGGATTCCGCTTTCAGCCCGTCGACGTTGACGAGGTCGCTGCGAGGCTCGTTGAGCTGGCCCTTGGCGAGCCGGCCGGATACGTGGCGGATCTCGGTGGACCCCGCGTGTATCGGATGGTCGACCTGATCAAGAGCTACCTGCGCGTCGCGCATCGGCGCCGGGTGCTCGTCCCGATCTGGATCGGTGGCAAGACTGCGCGCGTCATCCGTGCCGGCGGCAACCTGGTCGCCACCCCACCCGATCCTGCCGGCACGGGGAGTCGCAAGACCTGGGAGGCGTTCCTCACGGAGCGTCTGGGGCAGCGGTACACTGCGTCCGCTTGACGCGGTCGACCGGCGACACCGTTCTCAGGCAGGGAGGTATCAAGTGGGGGCGTCGGGGAAGGCACGTCGATGGCCTGCGCTGGGCGTCGCGATGCTCGTCTGCCTTGCGCTCATCCCCATGGGTCAGCCGGCACACGCCGACGGCACCGGTCCGACGTTTCAGAACTCGGGGCTGAGCGGCGGCGGCTTCATCAGTGTGATCGCGCAATCCACCAGCACGGGGACGCTCGTCGCGGGCGGCGACACCCAGGGGTTCTTCCGATCTGTCAACGGTGGGCAGACGTGGACGCCGCAGGATGCAGGGCTCCCGGCCACCGGGTACCACGTCGGCGCGCTCCTCAATGTCGGAAGCATCTGGTACGCGGCCGTTGGTGACGGCAGCAACGGTGGCATCGCCGAGTCGCTCGATGACGGTGTGACCTGGACAGAGTCACCGTCGGGCAAAGGTGCAGCACCGCCCGTCTTCGACGGGACGAACCTCCCGGGGCAGACGGGCAATCCACGCGCCACCGGCGCGCTGCTCGCGACCGACGGCTCCTATCTCTACGCGGCGTCCTTCGGCCGCGGCCTCCAGCGATGGGCGCTCGCGTCAGCCAGCCCAGAAGCCGGTTGGCAGTGTGCGGCGGTGTGCACGTCGTTTCTCAACTCGGTGGCGCTCGACGGCAAGGGCGACGCGTTCATCTCGGTCATCAGCAGGGCCGGGGTGAGTCAGGGTGTTGACGAGGTGTCCGGCCTCGGATCAAAGGTGCGAACCAAGGCGATCACCGCAAAGAAGGGAGTCTCGGCAGGCGTGCAAGAGTTGCTGAGCCTCGGCTCACGCGTGTATGCGGCCGGAGCGAACGGAATCGGCTACTGGAACGGGACGGCATGGTTGGTGCTGGACTCGACGCAGCACTGGTACACGCTGACCGGCTACGAGACCGTTGCCGGCAAGACTCCTGTCGATGTGCTGTATGCAGCCACGTACGCGGGTCACGGGACCAAGGACGTTGAGCAGTTGATGGTCAACGGCACGAACGTGGTCATCACCGGGTTGGTACCGCCGGGCAGTGTCGGGGCGGATGTCGATGGCACGTCCACCCCGTGGTGGGAGGCGTCCAGCGCAGGCACCGCCGGCACCCTTACTGGTCCCGAGGCGATGATCGGCGGCTGCCCGTCATCAACGAGCGGACTCTGCGCCGGGAACACCACCGACGTCTTCGTCGGCTCGAGCATCCTGCTGGAGTCGCGCAACGGCGGTGCTCCCGACGCGATGCTCGTTTCGGGGCGGTCCGGGATCTGGAATTACGCTCCCGGTGCGACGCCTGCGTGGCTCCCTGCAGTCGCCGGACTGGACACGACCTTCGACCTGGACATTTCGGTGGACCCCGCAGACGGCGCTAACGTTGCCGCCAGCGACGCGGACTGGAATGTCATCGGGTCGACGGATGACATGACTGACGTCGACGGCGCGGTCGTACCCCCACGATTCACCACCGGCAGCACCGGCCTCGCGGTGACGTGGGACGCGAGCGTCTCGCCGTCCGCGTTGATCGCCTCTGGCGGCAGTCGCGCCACAAACAAACTCGGCTCGATCTGGTATGACGCCGCGTGGTCGACTGGGGGTGCATGGACATCGCTGCCGCTCCCGACCGGAGTTTCGTTGCGACCGATCGCGCTCACAGCGCAGGCGACTGGCCCGGGCACGTACGTCCTGCTGGCTGCGTTTCAGAAGAAGGGCGTTTACGCGTTCACCGCTTCCGGAACCACAGGAACGTGGGCGCTGATCCCGCCGCCGAGCGGTTCAGCGGGACCGAGCATCTCACCCAACGACGTGCACGGAGTCAGCTTCGCATGGGCGAGCGACGGCAGTGCGGCGTTCATGTACGACGAGGGAACGCACGCGGTCTGGGAGTCGCTGTTCGCCGGAGGCGTGTTCGCGCCGTGGGTGAAGGTGTACGCAGACACGAGCACATCGCCGGGGCGTGGGTTTGTCGCGGCGGATCCGAACACACCGACCGTGGTGTGGATCGCCAACACCAACGGGCTTGGCTACATCGATACCGCCGCGTGCATCACCACATGCCCGGCGCCCACCTGGGTGACAACGAGTCCTGGTGGTCCGCTTGCGACGTACTCGAGCGTCAGCGGTGACTACGTGTACATGGCGAGCGGCGGCACGACTCCGAGCTTCTGGGAGGTACAGGTGACGCAGTGCGCGGTGTCGTGCCCCACCGCTACCGGTTTCAATGACCCGTACCTCGATGAGGTGGCGGGCAACGCCATCTCCCTGGCGGCCGGGATGGACGGCTACGTGTATCTCGCCACGCTCGGCAACGGCATTGCTGTTGGCACCGCACCGTAGCTGCGGTCTACTTGAGCTCCTGAAGCTGGCCGTGCTCCAGACCCGGGATGTCCACCGTCTGATACAGGCCGCAAACATTGTCGCCAAATCCGATCAGTCCATTGAGTGACAGCACAAGCCACTTCGGCTTGGTGTTCTCCGCGACGAAGTACGCACACTGCTTCTCGATCACCTTCTCCTGCGCGACGCTGTACAGCGATGAAAATGGGAATCCGAAGAGCAGCGAGGCGCTCGGCACATGGGTCACGAGAGAGATGTAGTTGAAGCTTTCGCCCACATAGTTCAGCTCGCCACCCTGTTCTGCGGTAAATCGCTTGGCCGCGTCGACCGCAGCGGTGATTTGGGGGATGTCATAGCCGGTGTAGCTGTCGGCCGCCGGATGGTTCACAAGCAGTCGTGCCGCCTGGATTGGATTCGTGGTGAGCCATGTGGACGCGAAGCAGAGACAAACGAAAACCCCTAGCGGAAGCAGCCTCGCCTTCGCCGACCACCGGGCCCACATCGTGGAGTCCGCTTTCGGCTCCCAGAGTGCCCGGAACTCGTCGGTGCGCATTGCAACCGCCAGCAAGCCGGCGATGCAAACGCCACACAGGAGCAGGAGCGTCTGCATCTGGCCCGCCGCATACGCACGGTTGACGTAATACAGCAGGCCCACGACCGCCCATGACCCGATGAATGTCAGCGTGATCGTCGCTCGATCAAGCAGCGGATCTTGCAGCGCCGTCTTTCGGTGTCGAATCCACATCAGGGCCCAGCCCGCCGCGGCCGAGCAGATGATGACCGGTGCGACGACGAGGACCGGACCGGGTACCTGGATCGGCGCCGGACCCAGTGACCCGGCTGACCTCACAAAGAACCCTACGTAGCTGAGGTTCAGGCGCGAGCCGGTGGCAAGAAGGAAAACCGGGTACGACGCGATGCCGACGATCAGTCCTGCAAGCCACAGGACAAGGGCGCGCACCCGAGTGTATGATGCCGCGCCGCACAGGATCATGAGGCCGTAGACCGCTGTCGCTGCGAGTCCGAAGTCCTGCGAGTTCCACGTGACGACTCCGCACACAACGCCGGTGAGCAAAAGGCGCCAGGGTCGCAGAGTGCCGCGGTAGAGCAGGACAAGATCTGTCAATCCGACGGCGGCGATGAGAAAGCCAGCGAACAGCCGGATCGGGAGCTCTTGGGAGATGCTCGCGATCGAGCTCGAATCCCCGACCAGACGCGAGGTCACGAGCGTGATCGGGATGACGAAGGCAAGAGCGAGGACCACTCGATAGGCACCGAAGATGCGGCTGACGACCCAGGTCGCAAGCCCGAGGGTCGCAAAGCTGAGGACCGTGAGAATTATGGCGATCGCCCCGACCAGTCCCAGCGGCGAGAAGACGCTTTTGAACGGAACGAGCAGCCAGCCGTAGAGTGCGGTGTACTCGGGGATGAATGTGACGTCAGGAACCTTGCCGACCACTGGGCCGAGCATGTCATTGACCTGATTGAGGTTGTTGCCGACGAAGGGGAAATAGTCGACCGTCCTTATCGCACCGAGCAGATCAAAGGCACAACAGGCGCAAACGACCACGGCGAGAGCGATGCGAATCCACGTCGAAAGGCGCGCCGGACGCAGGATTGTCGCGAAGAGGAGCACCAGGATGACCGTGCCCAGCGCAACGACGTTGCCGAAGCCCTGCCAATAGCCGATGGTCTGGGGCCGTTCGATCGCCTCGATCCCGAGCACAAGCCCACATGCAGCCAGGACAGCGAGTGCGACATCAACCTGTGTGGAGCGATAATTGCGCACGAATGCGGCAGTGATGATCGCGGCGACCGCAACCATGGCGAAGTACATCGGATGGTTGAGGTCGCCNNATGGTAGCAAACAATTGTTTGCAACGCACCGTACAAAGGTCCTTCAACCGCAGGTGCCATCATCAGCCGCGCATGATCAGTCGCATCGCGGCCGCGGCTTTGGCCGCGGTGAGTTGTGTCGCCTTCGCCGGGACCGCGACGGCCGCCAGCCTCAACAATTACGCGGCGTATCTCGATGGGCCGGCGCACGCGTCGTACGTTCCGTCAGCGACCACGTTCACCGTGGCCAACGCGAGCGGCGCGCACTCGATCTGGACGTGGACGCCGAGTGGGACTCTCAATGCATCGCCGGCCGTCTATGCCGGCGTCATCTACATCGGTTCGGAGAATGGTGACTTCTACGCGATCAACGCCACCACTGGCGCGGTCAAGTGGACGAAGTCATTGAAGATCGCGGACTGCTCGAACGCGGGTATGGTCTCGAGCGCGACGGTTGCCAAGGATCCCGTGAACGGCAAGCTGACGGTCTATGTCGGCGCCGCTGATCACTACCTCTACGCACTGAACGCTGCAACGGGCGCCACGATCTGGCGAACGCTGATCGGGAGCACGAAGGCCGCCTACTACAACTGGGCGAGCCCCACCGTCGCAAATGACGACATCTATTACGGGATCGCCACCGACTGCGATGAGGCGGGCTACGACGGACTCGTGTCGCTCAACCAACATACCGGCAAACAGGTGGGCAAGTACTACACGTCCGGTAGCCCGACCGTTGAAGGAGCGTCGGTCTACACGGCCGCCGCCGTCGCGTCCGACGGCTCGGTGTACATCACCACTGGCGACGACAACGGCACGCCGGGAACCGACGCGACAGCAATCGTGAAGCTCGTTGGAGGGACACTCGCCCGCCTCGGTGCATATCAGATACCGGGGCTGTATGGCAAGAACAGCGACTTCAACGCCAGCCCGACGCTCTTCACGATGGGAACGACGCCGATGGTTGGCGCCTGCAACAAGGATGGTGTGTTCTACGCCCTGACCCAGGCGTCGCTCAACTCCAATCAAACCTCCACCGCGTGGCAGATACAGCTGGGGATTCCGTTTGCTCCCAAGGGCTTCGCGTTCTGCGGCGGGTCGGCGGACTATGACGGCACCCACCTCTTCATCGGCGCCGATGCCAAGAGCACTGGCGCGCCTCCGGGGAGCATGTACGAGCTCACGACCAGCGGTACGGTCCTGTGGGAGAAGCCGCTGAGCACAGGCCCGGTGGTCGGAACACCGAGTCTCGACGGTAGTGGGGTGCTGGCAGTCCCGACCTACAACGTCACGGGCGGCATGAGCGCGGTCTATCTGATGAACAAAGCCAACGGGTCGATCCTCAAGACCATCTCATACGCTGATCCGATCTTCGCCCAGCCCGTGTTTGCTGATGGCGAGCTGTTGGTGGCGGGACCAAATCTGCAGGCGTACGTGCCCTAGCGCTGAGTGCGCTTGTCGGTGAGGTTGAAGGCGATCATCGCGCAGGTTTCATGAGCAATGTGAGGTCGGCGACCGGCCCGAGGTGTGCCAGCTTGTCCGGATTGACGATCGAGCTGATGTTTGTGATCTCAACATCTGCGATATCGAGCCCGAGGACGCCGATGAGTCGCTGCTCTCCATCGAGGATGAGCGCACCGGCGCCGCCGTTGACCTCGACGGGGCGAAACGACAAGCCCGGAATCCGTGCCGCCAGGCGCACCCAGTTGATCAGCGTCCGCGCGACGCGGTTGCTTCCCCGCAACGACCGCGCGAGCGCCGGAGCCTTGCCGCCGCCGTCGCCGGTCAGCTGAACATCGTGTGCGAGCAATGCCTCGAGCCCGGCGAGATCGCCCTGCTGCACGGCTGCGAAGAATCGCCGCGCCAGCTCGTCTCGCTGCTCACGCGTCGTTTGGAACCGCGGCCGGCGTCGTTCGACGTGGTGCCGGGCGCGGGTTGCGAGCTGGCGCACGTTGGCCTCAGTCTTGCCGACGATCATCGCGATCTCCGCATATCCGTAGTCGAACACGTCGTGCAGCAGTAGCACGGCTCGCTGCTCGGGTGACAGGGTCTCAAGGAGCACCAGCATCGCCAGCGATAGCGATTCGGTTGTCTCGGCGTGCTGAGTCGGATCGCCGCTGTCGTCGGTGATCATCGGCTCCGGCAGCCAGTCGCCGACATAACGCTCGCGACGGACTCGCGCGGAGCGCAACTCGTTGATCGCCAGCCGCGTGGTCACGGTGGCGACGAAGGCGCGCGGTGATGCAATCTCGTCGCCCGCATCAAGTGTCTGGTGCACCCGCAACAGCGCCTCCTGTACCACGTCCTCGGCTTCGGAGACGCTGCCGAGCATCCGGTACGCGATCGCAAACGCGACCGGCCGCAGCTCACTGAGCAGCTGCTCGCGTTCGGTCACGCCGCAGCGAACCCCTGCCGCCAGCTCGGATGCCCCGGTTGCCACGCCAGCTCGCGCTTTGCCTTTGCGTTCGACGCACCGCGAAGCTCGGTCATCATCACCACGCCGACCTCACCGGCGAACAGCCTCCCGACGAATCGCGGGACATGCATGGGTTTCCTGGCGCCGATCTCCTGAGCCAGTGCCGGGAGCCAGACGGCCACCGGAGCGGGATCATCGTCGGCAACGTTATACACGCCGCGACTGCCGTGCTCGACCGCCGCAAGCGTCGCCTCCGCCGCGTCGGCGATATGGATGAACGACCACACGCCGCCGCCATCACCGACCAGCGGGAACTTGCGCTTGCGGATCAGCTCCACCTGCTCCGCGCCCAGCGTGAGCGATGTGCCCGGACCGTAGAAGGCGCCATAGCGGAGCAGAATCCCCTCCGTCCACCGCGCACCAAGGACCGCTTCCTCGAGGTGACGGACTGCCGCAACGACGCCGCGCATCTCGCGGGCAGGCGCGGGGTCGAGTGGGTCCTCCTCGGTCTTGACGGCTGCACCCGTGCGCGCGTATGCACCGAAGTAGCTCTGGGCGACAAACCGCCGCACCCCCAATGCCTGCCCGGCCGAGAGGAGGTGGTCGGTCCCCTCGGTGCGCAGGCGGTTGGTCGCCGCGAAATCGCGGTCGAAGTGACGCAGGTCCAATGTCGCTGGAATCGCGGTGAGCTGGTGCACGATGACGTCCGGCCGCGCCCTGCCGACAGCGTCCGCGACCTGATCGGGATCCAGCGCATCCGCGACCACCGGCACGGCGCCCAGATCGCGGACCAAATCTTGTTTGGACGCACTGCGCGTCATGCCGTGCACCTCATGGCCGGCGGCAACCAGACGTGGCACCAGCTGCTGTCCTATCGCTCCTGTCGCTCCTGCTACGAACACTCTCATCGTCAGCTCCTTGTTGGGGTATCACCTACCTACAAGACAAGTCAGCGGGGCGATTTGTGACACTGTCGCGTGGCGCCAGATCAGAAACGCTCCACGTAGTGTGTCCGGGTGTCCGGGAGTTCAGCGGCGGCCGGCGAGTCGAGCTGCACATGGGAGTCACCAGATGAGCCAGTGGTCCGAGCAAGTCAAGGAAATCGGCGCAATCACCCTGTTCGTCGACGATCTCGGCGCGGCGAAAGGGTTCTACCAGGGCGTCTTCGGCCTGCCCGTGCACTTTGAGGACGGGAACTCCGCAGTCTTCCGCTTCGGCGGCGTTCTGATCAATCTGCTGGACGTGGTGGCAGCCGGCAAACTCATCGAGCCCGCAGCCGGTGGGACCAGTGCGGTGGAGTCGCGTGCGCAGTACACGATCGGCGTGAGTGACGTCGATGCCGTCTGCGCAGAGCTGGCACAGCGCGGGGTGACGCTCCTGAATGGCCCGATGAACCGGCCGTGCGGGATCCGCACGGCCGCCTTCACTGATCCAAGCGGCCATATCTGGGAGATTGCCCAGGACCTGTCCTGACGTGTCGTCGGGTCAGATGCAAACGTCGCGACGGCGCGTCTACGCGACCCTCCTCCGCGCGCCGCACGTCGGCAACCAGGCCCTGCTGGGCTTGTTCGCGCAGCTCACTCAAGGTGCGGCGCCGCTCGGTCTGGTGCTGGTGGTGCGCCAGGCGACAGGATCGCTCATCACAGCCGGCGCGGTGAGCGCCGCGCTCTGGGTGGGAGCCGCCGTCGCGCGGCCGATTCAGGGACGGCTCATCGATTGGCGTGGAACGCGACTGGTGATGTTGATCTGCGGGCCTGCGCACACCGCCGCGCTCGTCGGAGTTGTCGTCGTCGCGCGAGCCGGAGGCGCAGCCTGGGCGATGATTCTCTGCAGTGCCGTCGCGGGCTTGATGCTGCCGCCGGTTTCGGTGGCGATGCGTGTGGAGTGGGGCCGGCACGTGCCTGCGAATGAGCTCACGGCGGCCTTCAGCCTGGTGTTCCTCACACAGGAGATCGCTCTCGTCACCGGGCCACTGCTGATCGCGGCACTGGTCGCGTTCGGCGTCGGGTTTGCACTGATCACGGCAGCAACGATCAGTGGCGTCGCGACGATCGGGTTCGCTGCGCTTGGCACGACCGAATCCACAGCACGTGACGACGTGGAAGTCGCACTACGCCCTCGCCGAACAACCGTACCGGTGGTGCTTGCGGTTGCATTCCTGCTCGGATCCACACTTGGCGTCTTCCAGGTCGCTTCGCCATCGCTGGCGATCGCTCGAGGCGTCCCCGCGCTCGGAGGGATCCTCATCGCCGCGGTCTCGGTGGGGGGCATCACCGGTGCGCTGCTGTACGGAGGGGTTCGCTGGCGAGCGGACCCTATCGCGCGCTTGATCCTATTGCTTGGCCTGCTTGCGGTGGCAACGACAGCACTGGTCGCAGGGCTGCCGCTGGCTGTCGTCGGCTTGCTCCTGGCGATCGGAGGTCTCGCGCTCAACCCCGCATTCGCGACGACGTCGCTGCTGATCGATCGCCATGGTGGATCCCGCGGCGCGGAGGCGTTCGGATGGATGTCGACGGCGGTCGGCGGAGGCACCGCTGCGGGCAACGCGGTCGCCGGTGCCCTCGCGCAGCGCAACGGCTTTCCGCCGGCGTTCTTCGCGGCGACTGTTGCGGCCTACGCGGCGCTGGTTATCGTCGGTTCCGACGCGTGGCTTTCTCGGTCGCGGAGCTCTCGTCGATAAGGACTGCGGACGCGCGGCGGCGCGCATTGCCAAACGATCACCCGAACCCGAGTGGTCGGATTAGCATTTCGGGTGTGGATAACGCGAACGACGACGACATAGTCGAGAGCGGCTTCCCAGAGCGCAAGGGAAGCGTCGATGTCGCCTCGTGGCGGGTAACCGAGGAGATTGAGTATCGACTCTTATTCGGTCGTCTCTCACCAACGTGGGGCATTTCCAGCTGGGGACTGGTAACAGTGAGCCGTGGTGACGTGGTCGGTCAGGTCACGTACGACAACCGCCCACGGGTTTTCACGCGCGACGGACTCATCGCTTGGCTCATGGGCTCGGGTGTGGATGCCGGCGCCGCCAGTCAACTGGCCGACTTAGCCGTGGAGGCGCGAGGCGATCTATTTCCCGATGAACAATCCGGAGAAGATGACCTGTGGAGCGGTCAGGAGGCGGGGCCTGATATCGCGTAGACACAGCAGGTAGCGATTCGCGCCGGCGTTCATGGGATCACGACACGAAGTTGGAGCCGACGGGGAGATTCGAACTCCCGGCCAGCGGTTTACGAAACCGCTGCTCTACCACTGAGCTACGTCGGCGCGGAGTTGAAGCCTACCAAGGGCATACGAGACCAGCGCGGCGGCCGTTCCACGAAGCGGGTCGATCTGGGTCAGGCCGCTCCCGCTATGCCACATCGTAGCTAACGCGTCGATAGTACCTCGATATCATCAGGTCAGCCCGGCGGCTTGGCGTGCGCGTTCGGCGGCGGGTCGTATCGGACAGGCGACAAGGTGGTCGTCGACCACGCCGCAGGCCTGCATCAGTGCGTAGAGCGTTGTAGGGCCAAGGAAGCGAAAGCCTTGGCCTTTGAGTTCGCGCGCAAGGGCTACGGCCTCGGGCGTCGTTGAGGGGACCTCGCTCCACGCCGCTGGTGGCCTGCGCCGCGATGCCCGTGGATCCGGCCGGAAAAGTTCGATAAGTGGCCGGCCGGCGGCGCGCAGCTGCAGGATGGCGCGAGCGTTTCCAATTGTCGCTTCGATCTTCGCCCGATTGCGCACGATGCTGACATCTTCCAGGAGGCGTTTGACGTCTGCTTGATCAAAGCGCGCAACGGCATCAGCGTCGAAATTCGCGAATGCGCGGCGGAAAGCGTCGCGCTTGGCAAGAATGGTCCGCCAGGATAGCCCTGCCTGGAACGCCTCGAGGCTCAAGAGTTCGAACATGGCACGCTCATCGGGCACCGGAAAGCCCCACTCGGTGTCGTGATACCGCTCATANNGTCTCATCGGGGCCGCTCCCGAACCACCTCGGCCGGTGGCTTGTCGTCGCGTAGCCCGAGAAAGCGCGGTTGCCGTAGGCGGCCATCATTCGTCCATTCTGCGAAGCCGATCTGCGCGACCAGTTCGGGCCGTGTCCAGTGCGTGCCGCGCGGAATGGGTCTTGCATCCATGAACGACGGCACCGATGTCTCCAGGGACCGCAGTCGCGCGCCGAGATCGCGGAGCCTCGCCGCGGTGTAGCCGGTGCCGACCTTTCCGGCGTACTGGAGTCGACCCTCCTCGTGATAACCCACGAGCAGCGCACCGAAATCAGTCCTGCTACCAGTTGGATCGGTGTAACCACCGATGACGAACTCCTGCTCCCAAACACACTTCAGCTTCAGCCAGTCCTTCGAACGCCCGGGGACGTACGGCGCGTCGGCACGCTTGGCGATGAGTCCCTCCCAGCCGGACTGGCACGCTTCGTCAAACCGCCGCTGAGCGTTGTCCCGCCAGGCTTCGGAGATTTGCAGGGCGGCGCTCGGCCGGATTGCCCCCGTCAAGCGGGCGCGACGCTCTTCGAGCGGCCGCTGAGTCAGGACCTCGCCGTCGATCTCCATGACGTCAAAGACGCAATAGACCACCGGGTACGCTGCAATCTGCTGAGGGGACGGCGCCGTGGTGCCGAGGCGCTGCTGCAGCCGGCTGAAGGATGTCTGCTCTCCTTGGAACGCGACCACCTCACCGTCAAGCATGAACTCGTGTGCGCGCTGCGTGACCAGGGCAGCGCGCACTTCGGGGTACGTGGCGGTGAGGTCCTTTCCGGTGCGCGACTCGAGCCGCACGTCGCCGCCCCATTTGCGCGCAACGCAGCGCTCACCGTCGAACTTGCGCTCGAGCAGCCAGTCGCCACCGAAGTCGCGACGCTCGGTCAGGGTCGCCAGCATCAGAGGCGTTGGCACAGCCGCATCGTCCCCCTTCTCAGGCGCGTCAGGTTGAGTGCACGCTCGGTGCTCATGCCCGCTCCGTCGGCAGGATGGGTCGGAGGAGTCCCGCCCTCCGGTGTGGTGATCGCACTCGGGGGTGCGTCGCGGTCACCTCAGTCGACTGACTAGTCGGCCCAGATTGTGGGAACGATGCGGCTAGTGCCATGAGTCAGTCCGTCATCGACGATACCGCCGGGGAACAATTCGCCGTGTCCATGGACGGGACCACGGCATGGCTGGAGTACAAGCTACACGGCGATCGGTTGCACCTCTTGCACACCGAAGTCCCCGAAGCGTTTCGCGGCCAAGGCGTCGGCGGCCGGCTGGTCGAAGCGGCGCTTGCCAAAGCCCGGGCAGACCACCTGACAATCGTGCCCTGGTGCCCCTACGCACGCGGATGGCTGCAGCAGCACCCCGACCAGATCGACGACGTCACCTTGGATTTCAAGGCCAGACCGTCCAAGCCGTAGGAAAATGCGCATGACAGACGAAGAGGTCGAGGTAGCCCTGACCGAGGTGCCAGGCATCGGACCGTGGTCGGCACACGGTTTCTTGCTCGTCGCGCTGAACCGGCCAGACGTCCTTCTCACCGGCGATATCGCGTTGCGTCGCGCGATCCAACGGATCCACGGTTTCGACCACGTTCCGTCCGAAGCAGAGCTGGTTGAGATATCGGACCGTTGGCGGCCGTACCGCAGCCTGGCGGTCAGCTACCTCTTCGCCTCCGAGTACGAGGAGCCGCGTTGACCGAACCGAAACCCACCAACGGCCCACGCGACCATGTGGCCGGCTTCTCCACGAACCGGCCGATCCAGGCGACCTCTCGGCCGATCGCGGCGTCGGCGCGCCGGCTGATCCGATCGAACGGCATGACCTTGACGTGGACCTGACCGCCGGTCTGTTCCATGCGCCACCCCCCTGCGATCCAGCCATCGACGCAGATCACTGGACGGATCCAGCCGCCGCCACCATCGTGAATCCATGCCTCAGCCTGCGCGTCGCCCAGGTGCTCGCGGCGACGGTAGCCGAGAAGAAACGTGTCGAAGTGACCGAGCAGACGCACGTCCGGCCGGGCGATGTCGCCGACCTCGGCGACGGGTCCAAGCGTCCAGAGGCCACGGATCGGTCCCGGGAACTCGACCAGCTCCGAGCCGATCGCGGTCATCGCCGCGCGGATCACGGGCTGACGCAAACCTGACCACGCTGCGAAGTCCGCGGCGCCCGCTGGGCCATAGGCGGCGAAGTACCGGCGCGCCAGCTCGGCGAGAGCAGCGTCACCACGCGGACCGCGCGACTTAGCCACCCAGTCGTCGACAAGCACGAAGCTGTCGTCGCGCCCCATGCGCGGACCGGAACACACGACCCCCAACGCAGCCGCGTGATAGAGCAGATGCAGGAGTGTCTGTCCAACCGGTTCCTCGAGCACACCCGCGCTGACCAGCCGCTCGCGGATCTGCCGCCGCGCCATCGGCCCATGCGCAAGCGCCTTGCGAATCGCCACGACTCCGCGCGCACAGGTCGCGTCATCGAGACCGAGGTTTCTCCGCTGACTGGCACCGAACTGATTCACCGCGGGTCCGAAGACATCGAGCAGCCAGCGCACATCAGCTGCTGCACAGAGGTGCAACGTGCCGCGCATCAACCAGGTGCGTACCACGGAGCGCTCGTGCTCGAACGCGCGATCCACCGCGGCAGCCGTGAGCCCGACGCTGCGCACACGCACCTGGTGACGCGCCGCATCGAATGCCTGCGCCTGGAGCGCGCACGTCGCGGCGGCGACCGATGCGACATCGGTTTTCAGACGCGAGCCGTCGGTGAGATGCTGCGAACGCAGACGAGCGAGGCGCAGGTGCAGCAGCGTGGGGTCGGGCATCAACGCGATCTTAGGGTTGGGCGATCCGGTATCGTCGCTCGACGATGGCAACGACAGACGACAAACCTCACATCCTGGTCATCGTCGGCAGCACGCGTGACGGGCGTTTCGGTGACA
>PKYW01000045.1 GCA_003132805.1 Candidatus Dormiibacterota bacterium
TAGATGTAGGTGCCGCGGGCGATGTATTCCTTGAGGATGTCGTTCTGCAGGGTGCCGCCGAGCTTGGAATAGGGAATTCCCTGCTCGTCCGCCGCAGCGAGATACATCGCGAAGAGAATCGGCGCCGGCGAGTTGATGGTCATCGACGTCGTGACCGCGCCGACGTCGATTCCCTTGAAGAGCGTGAGCATGTCCTCCACGGAATCGACCGCCACGCCGCAGCGTCCAACTTCCCCGAGCGCGTGGGGCGAGTCCGAGTCATGGCCCATGAGCGTGGGCATGTCGAACGCAACCGAGAGACCCGTCTGGCCCTGGTCGAGCAGGAAGCGGTACCGCTCGTTGGTGTCCCGCGCGCTCCCGAAGCCGGCGAACTGGCGCATGGTCCAGACCTTGTCTCGATACATCGTCCGGTGGATCCCGCGGGTGTAGGGGTAGGCACCGGGCTCGCCGAGATCCCGATCGACATCGATCGGTGCGTTCTCCGGGCCGTACCAGGTCTGGAGCGGCAGGCCGCCGAGCGTGTCCGGGGGGATGGGCGGCGCCTCGCGCGGCTCCGGCGCATCCGGCTGACTTGTCGGCACTCCGGCCCGGTCGATCGTCTGGGTCATTGCTTGCTGGGTTCCTTGCTGTGCCCGTTGAGGATGCGTTCGGCCAGGGCGTACGGGTCCACCCGGCTCAGATCGCCTTCGAGCTCTCGACTCATTGTCCCCTCATGCAACGCACTTCGGGCGCGATCGGCAGCTCGCTCGACGACGATCGCCTCGACCTCGGCGCGCAGCCGGGCGATCCGGCGGCGTTCGAGCTCCCCGGAGGCGGCGATGGCGTCCCCGTGGCGATCGATGGCCGCGACCAGGTCGTCGACACCCTCGCCGGTCTCAGCGATGGTGGTCAGCACCGGCGGCGTCCAGTCGGTCCGTTTGGCGCCGTGACGGACCAGCTCCTTGAGGTCGCGGACGACCTTGGGCGCTCCCGGGAGGTCTGCCTTGTTGACCACGAAGATGTCGGCGATCTCGAGGATGCCTGCCTTGATGATCTGAACCGCGTCCCCGGTTGCCGGTGTGGTGACCACGACAGTGGTGTCTGCGGTCTCCATGACCTCGAGCTCGGACTGGCCGACGCCGACCGTCTCGATGAGGCATCGATCCCGGCCGGAGGCGTCCATGAGACGGATCGCCTCCCGTGCCGCCGCTGCCAGTCCGCCGAGATGACCTCGGGCCGCCATGCTCCGGATGAACACGCCAGGGTCGAGGGTGTGGCGGACCATCCGAACCCGGTCTCCGAGGATCGCTCCGCCCGTGAATGGGCTCGAGGGATCGACCGCGATGACGCCCACCTGGTGTCCGGCCACTCGCCACCGCTCGATCACCTGGTCGCAGAGGGTGCTCTTGCCGCTTCCCGGGGGACCGGTCACCCCGACGACACGAGCAAGCCCGGCTCGTTCGCGAACCTGACGGAGGAGGTCGGCGATCCCGGGATCCCGGTCCTCGACCATGCGGATCGCACGCGCCAGGGCGCGGGTTTCGCCCGCCATGAGGCGCTCTGCGAGCTGAGCTTCAGACATCCAAGGAAGTCTACCGGCGGCCCAACTTCATCCCGCCCACCGTAACCCTGTCGTCAGCCGAGTTCGTTATAAAGCCCAGGTGAGACGACAACGGGCATCGTTGCGCCGCAATCACGTCAGGCGCAGCCGGATCTTGCTGGGATTCCTCATAGCGTTCGGTTTCGTGCTGTCCGGAGCAGTCGGCGCCCTGGCCTATTTCATGCCGGCCATCGTCACGGCGATCCAGGACACCGGGCACACCATCGACCGCGACATTCCGACGCCCAAGGCGACGGCCGCTGCATCGTCTGCCCCATTACCGTCGGCGTCGGCCTCGGCGACGGCCCCGCCTGCACCGGGTCAACCGTTCACGGTGCTCCTGCTCGGCTCGGACAACGACGCCAAATTCGGCGGGACCGTGCTCACCCAGTCGATGATCCTGGCCAGGGTGAACCCGACCACCAAGCAGGTGGTCATGGAGTCGATCCCCCGAGACCTGTGGGTTCCGCTCTCGAGCGGAGGCAACGCGAAGATCGACGCGGCCTATCTGCACGGTGGCCCGAGCGGCGCGGTGGCGACGGTCGAGGAGGACTTTCACATCCACATCGACCACTACGCCTGGATCGGGTTGCTCGGCCTGGTCAACCTCATCAATCAGGTCGGGGGCATCGACGTCGTCGCCACCAACCCGGTCATGGACGACTTCTATCCCGCCGACCTCAGCGGCAAGGACCCGTACGGCTACGAGCGGGTCGCCGTGCTGCCGGGTCCGCAACACATGAGCGGCGTGCAGGCGTTGATGTATGTCCGTTCGCGACACGGCGACCTGCGCAGCGACTTCGGCCGTTCCCAGCGCCAGCAGCAGGTGCTCCTTGCACTGAGGGCCAAGGCGAAGCTGCTCGGCATCGCAGACCTGCCGGACATCGCGACTGCCATGGCCAACGACTTCTCGACCGACATGTCCATCCCAGAGATCGCGTCACTGCTGCCGATCGCGAGCAGCGTGCAACTGCAGAACGTGAAGCAGGTCATCCTCTCATCGCCCTACACGTCGAATTTCGAAGTGGACAACGAGCTGGCGCTCCAGCCCAACTGGAACCTCATCCTTCCCGAGACGCACCTGTACTTCCCCGCGGTGTGAGTCCGACCGTGAGACGCGCCCTGTCAGTGATCGTGCTCCTCGCGCTCATGGCCGGTTTCGGTTTTGGCGTGAACCGGTTGATCGCGTCCAGGAAACACAAGATCCCCACCGAGGCGTCGGTCTTCATCCCCACCGCCGAGCGCCCCAAGATCGTGCTCCCGGGCACGCTGTACCTCGCCCAGAACGGCGATATCTATCGCCTCAGCGACGGGTTCTTCACCGACCTGCACCTGTCGACCACCACGGGTTTGTGGATGCAGCCCGCGTACATCCCCAACTCCCAGGACATCGTCGCGGTGCTGCGCGCCGCCGAGTACTCGAACCTCTACCTGTTGAACAGTCAGGGGACGATCATCCGCCGGCTCAGCAACAATGCATACCCGAAGAACGGCAAGGTCTATCTCAACCACTGGATGTTCTACCCACACATGGGTGCGGACGGCAACACCATCTATTTCAGCTACGACCAGCCAAAGGATTCGGCGACGTACGCGGTCGACTTCTCGGTGTGGACGGGCACGCTCAACGGCACCCTCGCCGGCAAGGAGCTCAGTGTCTCCAACCCCTTCACAGGCGGGGACGTGGATGCCACCCCCATGGCCAACGGCTCCGTCATCTACTCCAAATACGCGATCGGCAGTGGCAACGCCTATTCGCAGATCGCGATCCAGGTCAAGCCGCTGGGGAACCCGACCATCCTGACCACGCCGACGCAGGATTGCGGTCAGCCTTCCCCGTCACCTGACGGCACGAAGGTGGCGATGATCTGCATCGGAGGCACCGGCCTGCAGAGCACGCGACTCGAGGTCGCAACACTCACCAAAGGCAAGCTGGGGACACCCGTAACGCTCGTGAACAACTGTCTCTGTGCCGACCCGGTGTGGTCGCCGGACGGAACGGGGCTCGTCTACTACAACACCGCCGACATCACCGGGCATTTCGAGCTCTGGTGGATCAAGGGTGCGGAGAGCGCCGCACCGTCGCCCCCACTACAGGTGACAACGAACCTCGACTTCGACGCGACATCGCCGCCCAGCTGGTCACCGCTGAGCAGCGTGCCCGTGATGTCCCGCTAGGCTCGATCTAGTAGAAGACCTGGGCGAGCTCGTAGAGCTCGCGAGGCACGCGCCGCTGCTCGGCAACGACGTCGGCAATGCTGGCCACGTCGACGGTTCCGTTGGTGACGACCGGCATCTCGCCGAACAATCCCTCGACGACCAGGTCGTATGCCTTGGCCCCGACACGGGTCGCCCAGATGCGGTCGTACGCGGTGGGGGAACCTCCGCGTTGCACGTGTCCGAGCACGGTGGCCCGGGTCTCGTGACCGGTGCGCTCCTCGATGATGCGAGCGAGATTCTCGCCAACGCCGCGTCGCGACAGCTGCACGTGCCCGAAGGCGTCTCGCGCACCCTCCGCCTCATTCTTCGATTGCAACCCATCCATCTCGACGCCCTCGGCGACGACAAGGATGCTGAAGTCGCTGCCCGCTTTTCTGCGCACCTCGAGGTGCGCGACAACCTCGTCGACGGTGACGCTGAACTCGGGGATGATGATCATGTCGGCGCCGCCCGCGAGGCCGCCCATCACCGCCACCCACCCGGTGTCGCGACCCATCACCTCACACACCATCACGCGGTGATGTGACGTGGCCGTCGTGTGGAGCCGGTCGAGCGCTTCGGTCACGACGCTCACAGCGCTGTCGAAGCCGATGCAGTACTCGGTGATGCTGAGGTCGTTGTCCATGGTCTTGGGGACGCCGACCACCCGCGCACGGTGCTCGGCGAGGCGCGCCGCAACACTGAGCGTGTCATCACCGCCGATGGCCACGAGCGCGTCGAGCTTGAGCCGGTCGATGTTGCGCAGCACCTCCTCGATGCCATGCTCGAGCTTCATCGGGTTGACGCGCGAACTTCCGAGCATGGTGCCGCCGAGCTGGAGGATGCCCGAGAGCCTCGAGCGCTCGAGGGTCATGACATCGCCGTCACCGATCATGCCGGCCCAGCCGTTGCGAATGCCGAAGAGCGTGTCGCCGGCCGCAAGTGCGCGCCGTCCGATCGCGCGGATGGCCGCATTGAGACCTGGGGCGTCACCACCGCCCGTCAGGATGGCAATTCTCTGTCCCATTCTTCCCCCGCTGTTCAGGAAGCTATTGACCAACCCCGGGATCACCGAGGAACGCCTGCTCCTCGGCGCTGCCGAGTATGACGGTCACGCCGCCGGCAGCGGCGGTCGCGGGGGTCGCGGGCGGCGTGGTCACCGCTGCGGTTGGCGCCGGCTCGGTTGTGACGCTGACGCCGAAGAACGTGGCCAGCCATTGCGCTGCGGCGAAGTCCTTGCCGCCACTATTGTCGATCACCTGGGTCACCATCTGGGTTGGCGATCGGCCGCCGGCCTTGGTCGCGAACCCGACCATGTGCATGACCGACGCCCAGCGGGTGGTGGCGTTGTCATTGCGTCCGCTCGCGTTGACGAACGTCACCTGCGCGCCGTCGGCGACGGCCGCGGGCGTCGGAAAGGCGTTCTGGACGAAATGCTGGAGCGACGCGTAGCTCCGGTCGTTGGTGTAGAGGTAGTAGCTCGCGCAATTCCTGGGATACCCGCAGTCGTACAGGAAGTTGGTGTCATCGAGGCTGATGTGCTCGATGCTTGCCGGGTTGACGCCTTCCACCAGTCCATAGAGTGACTCGGCATCACCGATGGTCAGGTCGGTGAGCACGTTGTCTCCAAGCGCGTTGATGACGTCCGGGAGCTTGCCGAATCCGCCGATGCTCTCGATCTGATCCTTGAGGGCGACGACGATCTGCTGCTGGCGGGCGCTGCGTGCGAAGTCCGATCCCTGCCCGTTGTTCCCGTGGCGGGAGCGGGCATAGATGAGCGCCGTCGCTCCGTTCATGTGCTGCATGCCCGCGTTGAAATGGATGGTCTCGTAGCGGCAGTTCCCCTCGTCGCATTCACCGGCGGGATACTGGTTATCCGTGAAGCCGGTTGGGACGTCGATGTTGATCCCACCGACGGCGTCGACCGCCTGCTTGAACGCGTCGAAGTCGACGCCGACGAAATAGTTGATGCCAACGCCGAGAACGTGAGCGAGCACTGGATCGGCGACGGCGGCGCCGGCGTCCACAGCGCTCGCAGGCTCTGGTCCTTCACCGAGCATGCCGGCCGCATATGCGAAGTTGATGCGCTGCTGAGTCGACTTGCCATTCTTGAGCGGGATGGTCACGAACCAATCGCGGGGCACCGAGATCTCCGCGATCTGCGGCGGGCGCCCCTGCAGGGGCTGGATCGAGATGACCATGATCGAGTCGCTGAGAAAGGCGCCGTCGTGCCCATCGCCGCCGTACCCGTAGAGAACGATGTTGATCCGCTGATTCCGCTGACGTTCCTGGTCTATGGCGGAACCGCCACCTCCCTGCAGCGCACCGACTGCCGCGCTGATCGGATTGGTATGGAACGTCTTGGCGAGCGCGATCGAGAGGCGCACACCGTAGATGCCGCCCGCCACGAGCAGCAACGAGAACATGACGACGACCGAGACCACGGCGCGCTTGCGCGTGATCCAGTTCGGCAACACGTTGTAGCGCGACCGGCGCCGCCTGCGAACCGATGATCTGCTGATTGTTGCCATGGTTGAGGTATTGCTCTCGACTTTCTGAGGGGTGAGGTGGCCGCCGCGTGCATCGTGCGGGGCCGGCGCCACAGTGGGCTCCCTGTAGGGGAAACGCTGATGTCAGCTTCCGGTTACCCGCTGCCCGGGACAAGAGTACCCCAGGGTCCGCTCGTCAGGAGCCGACATGACATGATCTGCGGCCAGACGCGGGGGACGGAGGAACGAGGTGCGCGCACAGCAGGTTCAGGGCCTCGAGGGGCCATCAGGGCTCCATCTGGTCGAGGTCGACGAGCCCGACGATTCGGCTCGAGTGGTCATCGAAGTGGCCGCTGCGGGCGTGAGCTTCCCCGATCTGCTGCTGACCCGCGGCGAATATCAGATGAAGCCACCGCTGCCGTTTGTCCCCGGAGTCGAGGTGGCCGGCCGTGTCCGCTCCGCCCCCGAGGGATCGGGATTCATCCCCGGCGACCGAGTGATGGCCTTCACGATGCTCGGTGGTTTTGCGGACGTGGCGCTCGCGGAACCGGCCCTCACCCTCGCGATTCCGGCCGGCCTGACGTTCGAGGCAGCCTCGGGGTTCATCATGAACTACCACACTGCTTTCTTCGCCCTCGCCCGCCGAGGGCGGATCCGGCCCGGCGACCGCGTCGCGATCCACGGGGCCGCGGGCGGCGTCGGAACCGCCGCCGTGCAGGTAGCGCGCGGGCTCGGTGCCGAGGTGATCGCGATCGCGGCCGGCCCCGACAAGATGCATATCGCGGAACGCGCCGGCGCGCACCGGGTGCTCGACGCCGAGGGTGATTGGGTTGCGGCGCTTCGAGCCCAGAACGACGGTCTCGGCGTCGACGCCATCCTGGACCCGGTCGGTGGAGAACGCTTCGACCAGAGCGTGCGATGCCTCGCACCCGAGGGCCGCCTGATCGTGGTGGGCTTCACCGAGGGCCGCATCCCGAGCGTGCAGGTGAACCGGGTCCTGCTCAGGAACATCGATATCGTCGGCGCCGCCTGGGGTGCGTTCCTCGGCGTCGAACCCTCGCTGTTCGGCAAGACCCAGCACGAGCTCGACGCGATGATCGAGGCCGGCGTCGTGGCGCCGATCGTGGGTGCGACGTACCCGCTCGAGGAGGCACCTGCCGCGCTCAACCTCCTCGGTCAGCGGCAGGCGCGAGGCAAGGTCGTCCTCACCATGTAGGCCCGACGCCTACCGAGAATGCATCGAGGTACGTTGTGGGCATATCCGGGACGCCGTCCGCTTACCGGGTTCTCCTCGCGCTTGCGGCCATCGTGGTTGCTGTCGGCGCGGTCTCGCTGGTCGTCACGGGCGCAGGGCGCACGGCGCCGACGTCGACGCCGAGCGCGTCCCCCGGACCGACGCTCGTACCGCTGGACTGCGCGCCCGGTCAGCTGCAGCTGCACGGTGCCTACAACGAATGCGCGTCGATTGATACTGCCACCAGTTCCTGCGACGACTCGCTGGTGGGGTTGGATGACATATTCCGCCTGACCACCACGGCTCACCACCACTACGAGTTGTACGTCGACATTCAGCCGTCCACGGGACCGGGTGACTACGAGCTCACGGAGGGGGCCTTGCAGGTCGACTTCTACGACGGCAATCGCGCCGAGTGGAGCTCTGTCGCCGGCAGTCTGACGGTGATTGCCAACGACGGTCGGTCGGGAACCGTGCACGCGATCCTCGAACCCTGGGTCGGCAACACCTCGGCCCAGGCCCTCAGCGTCAGCGGCCCGTGGAGCTGTGGTTGATCAGCGCTCGTTGCGCAAGAGGTCCCTGGCGATCACAACCCGCTGAATCTGGCTTGTGCCTTCGTAGATCTGCGTGATCTTCGCGTCGCGCATCATGCGTTCGACCGGGTACTCGTTCACGTAGCCGTAGCCTCCGAGGATCTGGACCGCATCGGTGGTGACCTTCATCGCCGTGTCGGCGGCGAGCAACTTCGCGATCGCGGCGAAATGGCCCACGTCCGGGCTCTTGTCGTCGATGAGCTGCGAAGCCCAGTACACCATCGCCCGTGCGGCGGCGGTCTGCGCCTCCATATCCGCGACCATGAACTGAATCCCCTGGAACTCCGCGATCGCCTTGCCGAATTGCTTGCGCTCCTTGGCGTATCCGACCGCGTAGTCGAGGGCACCTTGCGCGATCCCGAGTGCCTGCGCGGCCACTCCGGGGCGCGAGCGGTCAAGGACCTTCATGGCGATACGGAAACCGTCGCCTTCATCGCCGATCCGGTTCGCGGCGGGGATGACCACCTCGTCGAAGTGGAGCTCCGCGGTGTTGCTGCCGCGTATGCCGAGCTTGCCGTGGATCGTGTTCGCCGTGAATCCCTTGAGATGCTGCGCATCCTCGAGCACGAACGCGCTCACTCCCTTCGCACGCTCGTTGGGATCGGTCTTGGCGAAGACGGTGATCGTGTCCGCGACACCACCCGCGGTGATCCAGATCTTGCTGCCGGTGATCACGTACTCGTCGCCGTGACGTTCGGCCCGCGTCTGCATCCCCGCCGGGTCGCTGCCGGCGCCGGGTTCGCTGAGCGCGTACGCACTGAGCTTCGCGCCACTGGCAAGGTCCGGGAGCAGCCGCGCCTTCTGTTCCTCACTCCCGGCGATCATCAGCGGGTAGCCACCGAGCCCCTGGACCACGAGGATCAACGCGCTCGTCGCGCAGACCTTGGCCACCTCCTCGATGGCGACGTTCAGAGTCAGCGCGCTGCCGGAAAGGCCACCGTATTCGGGCGGAAACGGCAACGCGAAGAGATCGTGCTTGCGGAACAGATCAACCACATCCCACGGGAATTCGCCGCTGCGGTCGATATCCGCGGCGCGTGGCGCGATGCGCTCGCGAGCGATATCCCGCACCGCGTCGCGGATCATGGTCTGCTCGTCGTTGAGGCGGATGTCCATCGCCTGATGCTACCAAGCCACCGAGTCAGTCGTTGAGCAGGTTGCGCGCGATCACCACGCGCTGGATCTGGTTGGTGCCCTCGTAGATCTGGCACGCCTTCGCGTCGCGGAGGCGTACCGCCGCGGGGTGGTCGTCCGCCGCGGACTCGGGCGCGCACAGGTCGACCGCCGCTTGCGAGACCGCGACACATGTGTCCGTGGAGTACAGCTTTGCGATCGCAGCGTCGAGTGTCACGCGCTGCCCGGCGTCGACCAGTGCTGCCGCGTACCGAGTCAGGTGCCGTGCGGCGGTGGTGCGAACCTCCATGTCCGCAAGCGCCGTGCCGTCGACGTCAAGCTCCGCGACCGCACGGCGGCGCGAGGCGGCGAGCGCGGCGTCGAGGGATCCTTGGGCGATCCCCACCGCCTGGGCCGAGATGCCAACTCGCCCACTGTCAAGCGCCGACATGGCGACCGTGAAGCCGACGCCCTCATCGCCGAGACGGTTGCTCGCGGGGACACGCACCCGGTCGAGCATCAACTCACCCGTCCACGAACCGTGCAGCCCCATCTTCGAAAGCGGTGTACCCGCTCGCACGCCGGGCCATGCGGATTCCACCAGGAATGCGGTGATTCCGTGTGCGCCCTCGCCGGTGCGCGCCATGACGATGTAGAGATCGGCATCGCCTGCGCTCGTGATGAAGGCCTTGGCGCCGTCGAGCACGTAGTCGTCACCGTCGCGGACGGCCCGCGTTTGCATCGAGACGGCGTCACTCCCCCCGGCGGCCTCGGTCAACGCGAAGGCTCCGAGCCACTCGCCCCGGGCAAGCCTGCGCAGATACCTTGACTTCTGGTCATCATTGCCAAAAACAAGCAAGGGTTCGGTGCCGACGGAGAGATGCACGTCGAGGATCACCGCGCAGCTGGCATCGACACGCGCAACAGTCTCGATGAACTCGATGAAGTCCGCGTGCGTGCCGCCCGCTCCGCCGTACACCTCGGGGGTGAGGATGCCGGCAAGACCCGCTTCGCCCGCCGCCTCGACGATTCTTTTGGGGGAGGGACCGTCGCCGCGTGCCATTGCCGGGGCGATGGGCGTGATCGCGTCCTGCACGAAGGCCGCGATGCGGGCGCCGACGGCTACGTCGACGAGCTCAGTCGACACGGACGAGCGTCGCCTCGCCCTGCGCGATGCCGCTGCAGATTCCCGCGGCCCCGTACCCGCCGCCACGGCGGCGCAACTCATAGAGCAGCGTCATGAGAATCCGCGCTCCGCTGGCGCCGATCGGATGGCCGATCGCGATGGCACCACCGTTGACGTTGACGCGGTCTGGATCCACCTCGAGCATGCGCGTGCTCGTGATCGCCACCGCGGCAAAGGCCTCGTTGATCTCCACCCGGTCGAGCTTGCCGGCGTCCACCTCGCCGTGCGTTCGGGCCATTGCGGCGTCGATCGCAAGCGCGGGCACCGTCGCCAGGTAGGGATGCTCAGCAGCCGATTCACCGTAGGTGAGCCAAGTGCCGAGCGGAGTCAGCCGCTCCGCACGCGCGCGTTCGGCGCTCATCAGCAGCACCGCGGTAGCACCGTCATTCATCCCCGGCGCGTTGCCTGCGGTGACCGTGGTCCCATCACCGAACGCACCGCGGAGTGCGGCAAGCTTCGCGAGGGTCGTATCCGCGCGCGGCTGCTCGTCGCGTTCCACCACTGACCCGTTGACGCTCACGGGCACGATCTCGTCCGCGAACCGGCCGGCGGCGAGCGCCTCCTGGTAGCGCATCTGCGAGCGGAAAGCCCACGCATCCTGCTGCTCGCGGGTGACCCCGAGCTCGGATGCGACATCGCTGCCGTGGACACCCATGAGCACCCCGTCGACGGGGCAGCAGAGCCCGTCGCGCATCATGCTGTCGACCGCGACACGATCGCCGAAGCGACTGCCAAAGCGTTGATCCTCGAGCAGGTATGGGGAGCGGGACATCGACTCCATCCCACCAGAGACGACCACGTCTGCCTCGCCGGCACGGATCAGAAGCGCCCCGAGGTTGACCGCCTTCAGAGCGCTCGCGCAGACCTTGTTGACCGTGAACGACGAGACGTTCGCGGGAAGACCCGCGCGCAAACCTGCCTGACGCGACGGCACCTGACCCTGGCCGGCGGCGAGCACCATCCCCATGATCAGCTGGTCGACCGTGGCCGGGTCAGTGCCGGTCCGCTCGAGGACCTCGCGAATCACCCGCGCCCCGAGATCGACGGCCGGCACCGACGCGAGCCCGCCACCGAGCTTGCCGAACGGCGTCCGCGCAGCCGCGACGATGACCGCCTCAGCTGCCACCGTCACCCTCGAGCACCTCGAATGGCCGGAGAAGGTGGCGCGCGATCAGGATGCGCTGCACCTCACTCGTCCCCTCGCCAATCTCGTTGATCTTGACGTCGCGATAGAGCCGCGCCACCGGCGACTCCTCCATGAAACCCATGCCGCCGTGGATCTGTACCGCCTGATTCGCGCATGCGGTCGCCACCTCGGACGCGTGCAGCTTTGCCATCGATGCATAGGGTGCCGCACTTTTCCCCGCATCAATCGCAGCGGCGGCTCGCCAGGTCATCAGCCGGGCCAGCTCGATCTGCGTTCCCATGTCTGCCAGCTTGAACTGGGTGGCCTGGAACGTCGCGATCGGAACCCCGAACTGGCGTCGAGCCGACGAGTAGGCGAGCGACGCGTCGAGGCACGCCTGCGCGACGCCGACGGACAGTGCGGCGATGGCCACGCGGCCACCCTCGAGTATCTGCAGGAACTGGGTCAATCCCTGTCCCGGTGTCCCGACGAGGTTGCCGATCGGCACGCGGCAGTCCTCGAAGATCAACTCACGGGTATCCGAGGCGTGCCATCCGAGCTTTCGATATTTGGGAGCCTGCGAGTACCCGGGGGTTCCGTGCTCGACGGCGATCGTGCTGATCTGCTTGTGGCCGTTGTGCGACCCGGTGGTGGCGGTGATGGTCACCCCCGCGCTGATGTCGGTCCCCGCATTTGTGATGAACGACTTGCGCCCGTTGATGACCCATTCGTCGCCGTCGCGCACCGCGCGCGTCTGCGTGGCCGCGGCATCAGATCCCGCGTCCGGTTCGGTCAGCCCGAACGCCCACAGCCGCTCACCGGCCATGAGCGGCTCGAGCCAGCGCTGCTGCTGCTCTCGCGAGCCGAACTTCACGATCGGCGAGATCCCGAGTGAGACCGCAGCCTCGAGGGTGATCGCGCAACTGGCGTCAGCGCGGGCGATCTCCTCCATGGCGAGGCAGTACGAGATGAAATCGCCCCCGGCACCGCCGATGTCCTCGGGGAAGGGCAGCGCGAACAAACCGAGCCTGGCCATCCCAGCGACGAGCGCATAGGGAAACTCCCCGGTCTCGTCGTAGTGGGCGGCCGCCGGCGCGATCTCCGCCTGGGCGAAGTCCCGAACCACGTCGCGAATGTGACGCTGCTCGTCACTCAGGTCGAAGTTCACTCCAACCTAACGGTAGCGCGGCGGGATGGCCTCGAGGCACGCTCTCAGCGAGACTGCATGCCGAGCCTCACCGCGGTCAGACGGACGACGTCCTCAATGGTGTCGGCGATGTCCGCGCCGGCGGCCGTGAGCGCATCAAGCTTGCTCTGCGCGCTACCGGTGTTTCCGCTGATGATCGCGCCGGCGTGACCCATGCGCTTGCCCGGCGGCGCGGTGCGCCCGGAGATGAACGCCACCACCGGCTTGTCGAAACCGGTCTCGCGAATCCAGGCCGCAGCATTCTCCTCGTCGGACCCGCCGATCTCGCCGATCAGCACCACCGCGCGCGTCTCCGGATCATCGGCGAAGCGCTGCAGCACGTCGGGAAAGCTCAGGCCCATCACCGGGTCTCCACCGATGCCGACCGAGGTCGTCTGCCCCATCCCCGCCTGCCCAAGCCCCTGGATCACCTCATACGTGAGCGTTCCGCTCCGCCCAACGATTCCAACAGGCCCTGGAGTGTTGATGTGATTAGGAATAATCCCGACCTTGCACTGACCAGGAGTCACGATCCCCGGGCAGTTGGCACCGAGCAGCTGATGCCCCGACCGAATCACGAAGTCCCGCGCCCGAATCATGTCCTGCACCGGAATGAGCTCGGTAATGCAGACCGTCAGCTCGATCCCAGCGGCCGCCGACTCCATGATCGCGTCGGCAGCAAACGCCGGCGGCACAAAGATCCCCGAAACATCGGCACCGGTAGCGGCAACAGCGTCAGCAACGGTGTCAAAGATCGGCACCCCGTCCTGATCAGTCCCGCCTTTTCCCGGCGAAACACCGGCGACGATATTCGTGCCAAAAGCACGCATCTGAGCGGTATGAAAACTGCCTTCCCGCCCAGTAATGCCCTGGATGAGCACGCGGCTCGACCGATCGACAAGCACGCTCATGAAAGGTCTCCAGTGCCCGTGGGGAGGGCATGAACTGCGGTGGGCACGGGGGGGTAGCCCGGGCTCCGAGACGGCCCTCCTCCGTTCATGCCCTCCCCACTCCGTTTGCGACGCAGTTCACTCGCTCTCCCCCCTGGTCAGCGCGACGATGGTTTCGGCCGCGCCGGTCGCGGTCTTCGCGGGCACGATGCCAGCCTGCTCGAGCAGCTGGCGTCCCTCCTCTTCCATGGTGCCCGTCATTCGCACCACGAGCGGCTTGGTGATGTGCAGCTCGTCGCGGGCGGCGATGATGCCGCGCGCTACTTCGTCACCTCGGGTAATCCCGCCGAAGATGTTGATGAAAACGCCGCGCACCTTGGGGTCGAGCAACACCATCTCGAGGGCGTTGCGCACGCGTTCGGCATTCGCGCCGCCGCCGATGTCGAGGAAGTCGGCGGGCTCGCCGCCGTGTTGCTTGACGAGATCGAGCGTGTTCATCGTCAGGCCGGCGCCGTTGCCGATGCATCCGATGTCGCCGTCGAGATGCACGTACGTCAGGCCGCGTTTACGGGCTTCCACCTCGAACGGGTCATCGCCGCTGCGGCCGTCGTCACCCGTCTCGTCGCGCGCGAGTTCCTTGGCGATGTCCTTGTGGCGCGAGTCGGCGTTCTCGTCGATCTCGAGCTTGCCGTCTGCGGCAACGAGATTCCCGTCCGGCGTGAGTACCAGGGGATTTATTTCGCAGGTCAGGGCATCGAGTGAGGTGGCGACCCCGTAGAGACGGCTCGTCAGTCCGACGAGGCTTGTCACCAGCTTTGGTGTCCGGTCGTGGAGCTCGGGGGCGTGGGCGAGTCCGGCAAACGACAGCTGGCGGATCTCGAACGGGTGCGGGCCGGCGAAGGGATCCGGCCAGAGCTTCGCGATTCGTTCGGGTGCCTCCACCGCGACCTGCTCGATCTCCATCCCGCCCGCAGCGGAGAAGATGATCACGAGCCTCCGGCGGTCACGGTCGAGCGTGATGCCGAGATACAGCTCGGCGTCGATGCTCAAGCCTGTCTCGCACCAGACGCTGCGCACCGGGTAGCCGCGAATGTCCATCGCCAGGATGCGCGCGGCCTCCCGTCGCGCCTCGTCGGGGGTGTCGACGACCGCGATGCCGCCCGCCTTGCCCCGGCCGCCGATTGGCACCTGTGCCTTCACCGCGATGCGGCCGAGCTCACGAGCCGCAGCGGCCGCCTCCTCGGGTGTCCGCGCGAGGCGGCCCGGCGGAACCGGGATCCCGGCGGCAGCGAAGCGCTGTTTCGCCTGGTACTCGAGGAGCTTCATCGGCGCGCCAGTCTAGAGAAAGCGGTATCGCTCATCGAAGAGGAGCCACGCGATCGAGCTCCTCCAGGTCGGCGGCGCTCGGTCGCCAGCGGCCGGCTTGCGCATTGGCTCGCACCTGCTCCGGCGATGTCGCCCCGGCAATGACCGAGACCACCTGCGGCTGCGCGGCGAGGCCGCCGATGGCGACATCGAGGATTGAGATGCCACGCTCGTGAGCAAAGGCCTCGAGCGCTTCGACGATGTCGAAGTTGGCGTCGGTCAGCCACCGGCTGGGGTTGGCGCCCGGCACAGCGGCGAGACGCGTGCCCGGAACGGGCGGCTGACCGCGCCGATGCTTGCCCGTCAGCAAACCGTTGGCGAGTGGGCTGTACGGGATCAGCGCCACGTCGAAGTGGGCGCAGGCCGGGATGACCCCGTTTTCGATCGAGCGATTGAGGAGGCTGTACTCGTTCTGTGCGGTCACGAACCGGGTGAGGCCGCGGGTTCGCGCCATCCAGTCGGCGTCGGCGATCTGCCAGCCGGCGAGGTTCGACGAGCCGGCGCAGCGGATCTTGCCCTCGCTCACCAATTCGGTGAGCGTTTCCAGCGTCTCCTCGATCGGCGTGAGCGGATCCGGGGTGTGGTGTTGGTAGAGGTCGATCCAGTCGGTGTCGAGCCGCCGAAGGCTGTTCTCGATGGCGACGCGGATCCACGCACGGGACCCACCGCGGTCCGGGCCGCCGGACACGTGCCCGAACTTGGACGCGATGACCACGTCGTCACGCCGCCCTTTGAGTGCCGCGCCGAGCATCTCCTCGCTCTGCCCGCCGCCATAGATGTCAGCAGTGTCGAAGAAGGTGATCCCTTCTTCGAGTGCCGCGTGCACCACGCGAGCCGCGCCCTCGGTGTCAAGCCGGCGGCCGAAGTTGTTGCAACCGAGACCGACCACCGTGGCCTGGAGAGCGCCTCCGCCGATCGGTCGAGTCTCAAGGCCGCTCACGCCCACAGGGTACGCAAACCTCCTCTCTCAACAGCAGCCGGAGGCTGCTAGGCTGACCGCGTTGGCAGAGCGCGTCGTCGGGACTCCACCAGACCAAGATCCGGCGCCAGAGCCGGACAAACCTCGAGCCGGGGACGCTTCCGACCGCGTTGTCACCGAGCCGCAGAAGACGTCACGTCGCGACGGCGTGAATGTGATCTCGGTGCGAACGCTTGTGACGGCGGCGCTCATCGTGCTCGGCATCGTGGCGCTGGTCGCGTTCCTGGCCACGATCATCAGCATCGTCCTGGTTGTGCTGGTCGCGATCGTGTTCGCCGAGGGGATACGACCACTGGTGGAGGAGCTTCAGGTGCGCGGCGTTCCAAGACCGGTCGGCATCCTGGTCGTCTACGTCGCCGTGCTCGCGTTCATCGCGATCATGGTGCTGCTGCTGGTGCAGCCGATCGTCAGTGAAGCGTCGTCGCTCGCCACTAATTTCCCGACGTACCAGAAGGACTTTCTGAAGTGGTTCACCGGGGTGGAGCAGCAGTTCCACTTCAATGTCGACGTCGCCAAACAGGTGGGTTCGGTCATCGATGCCACGCGCAACATCCTGTTCGCGATCGGCGGAACGATCTTCAGCATCATCGTGGACTTCGTGCTCGCGCTCGTCGTCGGTTTCCTGTGGCTCGTGAGCAGCGACCGGCTCAAGGCTTTCACGGTGGACCTCTTTCCCGAGGCACACCAGGAGCTGGTCGTCGACATCTTTCGGGAGATGGGATTCCGGATGGGCGGCTTCCTGCGGGCAGTGGCGATCAACAGCCTGGCGCTCGGACTTGTGGTGGGGGTCGTGTGCTGGCTGCTCCGCCTCCCGGACCCGGTCATCCTCGGCATCTTCGCCGGTCTCACCGCTGCGATCCCGATGGTTGGGGGGATCATCGGCGTGGTTCCGGCGGTGCTGCTCGGATTCACCATCAGCCCCGAATACCCGATCGTCGTGCTGATCGTTCTCATGGTGATCCAGCTCGTCGACGCGAACACGGTCGTGCCCATGGTCATGAACCGCGTCGTGTCACTGCCGGCGCTGGGAGTCGTGCTCGCGCTGCTTGTCGGCGGCGCCATCCAGGGGTTGATCGGTGCCATCCTCGCCGTGCCCGTTGCGGCCGCGCTCCAGGTGTTGCTCGTGCGCGCCGCGGTTCCGGCGATCCACCACGCCCAGGGTCGCACCGACCGCGCCTACGCCAAGGCGTATGTGCCTCTGTCCGCCGGCCTCAAGGACTCCGCCCCGCGTACGGGCGGGCGGCGCGTCAACCCGCGCTGACCGTCAGAGTGGGATGTTGCCGTGCTTCCGTTTCGGTGTCTCCACCTGTTTGTCGCGCGCCATGCGCAGCGCGGAGATCAGCGCACCTCGCGTCTGCCGCGGCTCGATGACGTCATCGATGTAGCCACGCTCAGCCGCGTAGTACGGGTTGGCGAACTGCTCGCGATACTCCTCGATCAGCTCGTCTGAACGCTGCTTCGGGTCGGCCGCCTGAGCGATCTCGCGCTTGAAGATCACGCTCACCGCACCTTGCGGGCCCATCACCGCGATCTCCGCAGTTGGCCACGCCACGTTGTAGTCGGCGCGGATGTGCTTGGAGCACATGACGTCGTACGCACCGCCGTACGCCTTGCGCGTGATCACGGTGAGCTTCGGGACCGTCGCCTCGCAGTACGCGTAGAGCAGCTTGGCACCGTGACGGATGATGCCACCGTACTCCTGGTCGGTCCCGGGGAGGAAGCCCGGCACATCCACGAAGGTCACCAGCGGCACGTTGAACGAGTCGCAGAAGCGCACGAAGCGCGCGGCCTTGTTGGAGGCCGCGATGTCGAGCGCGCCGGCAAGCACGCGTGGCTGGTTGCCGACCACGCCGACCGGGTGACCGTCGAGCCTCGCGAACCCGCAGATGATGTTCTCAGCGTGGTAGTGCATGACTTCGAGAAACTGCCCGTCGTCAACGACGCGCGTGACCACGTTGCGCATGTCGTACGGCTGATTCGGGTTGTCCGGGATGATCGTCTGCAGCTCGGAATCCTCCCGGTGCGGGTCGTCGAGCGTCGGACGGTATGGCGGTTGCTCTCGGTTGTTCGGTGGAAGATACGAGAGCAGCTCACGCATCTGTGCAAACGCCTCATCCTCGGTGTCCGCGATGAAATGGGCGACGCCACTGCGCTGGTTGTGCACGTCCGAGCCGCCGAGCTCCTCGAACGTCACCTCCTCGCCGGTGGTGACCTTGATGACATCCGGACCCGTGATGAACATGTAGCCAACCTTGCGCACCATGAAGATGAAGTCGGTCATCGCGGGCGAGTACACCGCGCCGCCGGTGCACGGTCCGGCGATCACCGAGAGCTGCGGGATGACACCGCTCGACGCGACGTTGCGATAGAAGATCTCGGCGTATCCCGCCAGCGAGACGACACCTTCCTGGATGCGCGCCCCGCCCGAGTCGTTGATGCCGATGCACGGGCAGCCCGTGCGCAGCGCGAGATCCATGATCTTGGTGACCTTCTCCGCGAACACCTCGCCGAGCGAGCCGCCGAAGACCGATGCGTCATGGCTGAACACGAAGACCTGCCGCCCTCCGATCGTTCCCCAGCCCGTGATCACCCCGTCGCCGCGGATCCTCCGATCGTCCATGTCGAAGTTGGTCGTGCGGTGCAGGGCGAACATGTCGAGCTCGGTAAACGATCCGGGATCGAGCAGCCTATCGATACGCTCGCGCGCGGTGAGCTTGCCCTTGGCATGCTGTGAGCGCTCCGCGGCACCACCCCGGTGCACGGCGTCGTAACGCCGTTTGCGAAGGAGATTGATCTTCTTGCCGGTGCCGTCGCGAGCGCCGCTCGACGAGGCTTCGGCATCGAGCGGCACCGGGACGCCGGCAGGAGCGACCGCATCGCTCGCACCGACGGGAGGAACACCCTTGCGCGCCTGTCTCGTCACGCCGTCAGGCTACCAGGGAGCGCATGCGGCTTCGAGTTCACACCGTGACCGGGGGGCGGTAGGCGCCGAACACGTCTCGGAGCACACCGCACACCTCACCCACGGTTGCGTGAGCGTCCAGCGCCGTGCGCATCAGGGGCAACAGGTTTGCCGTTCCCTCCGCGCCGGCGCGCAACGCACCCAGCGCGCGCTCGACGTCGCCCGCAGATCGATTGGCGCGCATCCGAGCGAGCCGTTCGATCTGCTCCGCTTCCAGGTCGGCACCGATCTGCAGGATCGGGACCGTGGGTTGCGACGTCTCGGTGAACCGATTCACGCCGACGATGACCCGTTCGCCGGACTCGACGAGACGCTGGTGGCGATACGCCGATTCCTGTATCTGCTGCTGGTAGAAACCGGCCTCGATCGCTGCGACGGCGCCACCCTGCTCCTCGACGCGTGCCATGAGCGCCCGTGACTCCTCGATGAGGTCGTGCGTCAGCGTTTCGACGAGGTGTGATCCGCCCAGTGGGTCGGTGACGTTGGCCACGCCGGTCTCGTGGCCGATGACCTGCTGCGTGCGCAGGGCGATCTCCGCCGCCTGCTCCGAGGGAAGCGCGAGCGCTTCGTCGTAGCTGTTGGTGTGCAGTGACTGCGCACCGCCGCACACTGCGGCGAGCGCCTGCAGTGAGACGCGCACCACATTGTTCAGTGGCTGCTGAGCGGTGAGCGTCGCGCCACTCGTCTGCGCGTGGAATCGCAGCTGCAGGCTGCGTTCGCCCGATGCGCCGAAGCGTCCGCGCATGACGTCCGCCCAGATCGCTCGTGCGGCGCGAAACTTCGCAACCTCCTCGAAGAAGTCGTTGCTGACGTTGAAGAAAAAGCTGAGTCGCGGAGCGAAATCCTCGACGTCGAGACCCGCGTCAATCGCGGCCTGGACATAGGCGACGCCGTTGCTCAGCGTGAACGCGATCTCCTGCGGGGCAGTCGCGCCGGCTTCGCGAATGTGGTACCCGCTGATGCTGATCGTGTTCCAGCGGGGGAGGTGCTCCGCGCAGTACGCGAACGTATCGGTGACCAGGCGCATCGACGGGCGCGGAGGGTAGATGTACGTTCCACGCGCGGCGTATTCCTTGAGGATGTCGTTCTGGATCGTTCCCCCCAGGGAGGTTGCCTCGATCCCCTTGCGCTCCGCCGCAAGCTCGTAGAGCAGGAGCAGCACCGATGCGGGAGCGTTGATCGTCATCGACGTCGTGACGCGGTCCTGAGGGATGCCGCGCATGAGCAGCTCCATGTCGTCGAGCGAGTCGATCGCAACGCCCACCTTGCCGACCTCGCCGTGGGCCACGGGGTCGTCGCTGTCGTATCCCATCTGCGTGGGCAGGTCGAACGCAACCGAGAGCCCGCTCTGCCCGGCGCGCAGCAGGTACTGAAATCGCTCGTTGGTCTGCTCGGCGCTTCCGAACCCCGCGTACTGGCGCATCGTCCAGAGCCGCGAGCGGTAACCGTCAGCGCGGATGCCCCTCGTGTACGGGTAGTCGCCAGGTGGCGGCGGCTCGTCCGGCTGGTCGACGTAGAACGGCTCCAGCGGCAGGCCGGACTCGGTCTCGTTCGGGGTGCCGGGCTCGGCGCCGAGATGGTCGCTCACGAGTGCGACCCGGCATTCTCCTGCTCTGACTGGCACAGCTCGGTGAGCACCCCGGCAGCGGCCGATGGATGGAGGAACGCCACCAGCCGGCCGGCCGCGCCCTGACGCGGGCAGGTGTCCAGCAGTTGCAGGCCGAGCTCGGCGAAGTGGTCGAGGCTGGCCTGAACGTCATCGACCCCGTAGGCGACGTGATGCAGGCCACCGCCACGCCGGGCCAGGAACCCGGCGATCTTCGACTTCGGCCCGGTGCTGCCGAGCAGCTCGATGCGTGACTCGCCCACCGCGAACATGACCGCCTCGATCCCGTCGCTCGGCACCACCTGCCGGTGCTCCGGGGGCGAGCCGGTGAGCCGCTCGTACGCCGCGACCGCGAGATCGAGGTCGGCGACGGCGATGCCGACATGATCGATCCTGGTGAATGCGCTCGCCATCTTCGGCCGAGTATAGGAAGCAATACGGCAACGCCGTGTTCGCTTCCGGGAACTCGATGCTAGCGTCCAGTGGCCGTGAGAACCCGTCGCGCGGTCGCCATCGCGGCCGCCGTCAGCACCGTCCTTCTCGCGTATTACGCGATCGCCTGGGCCCAGGTGACCCCGCTGCGCGAACGAGGCACCGACTTCTCCGCCTCCTATGTGGCGGCACTCCTGGTGCGCAGCGGCGACGGGGGCGACCTCTATGACCAATCCGCCGAGCACGCGCGCCACCTGACGCTGCTCCCGGCCGGCACGGTGATCAACCTGCCGTTCATCACTCCACCGACAACAGCCCTGCTGGCGCTCCCGTTCACCGCGCTCGATCCGGGCAGCGCGTTCCGGGTCTGGTCGCTCCTCGAGCTCCTCCTCCTGGCGCTCGCCGTATGGGTGGCAATCCGCGCCGGCCCGTGGCCGAGCGGGACTGTGCGATCGACTCGAACCGCCACGTTGCTCATGGGGCTCGCTGCCGGGGGAACCTACGCGTTCCTTCTCCTCGGCCAGACCGACGGCTTCGCCGCCATCGGCCTCGCGGTCGCCTACGCCGCCTGGCGGAAGGAGCGATCCGCGGCCGCGGGATTCTGGCTGGCCCTTGCCTTCGCCGCGACCAAGCCCCACCTCGCGATCGGGCTCGGCATCTGGCTGATCGCGAGGCGCGATTGGCGGGCGCTCAGCGGAACGGTGGCCGGCTGTGCGGTCGTTGCCGGCACATCCCTGATCCTGGTCGGCCCCGCCGGCCTCGCTGGGTTCGTGTCAGCCCTGGGTTTCGCAGCAGGCAACACACCGGGGGCGAGCACGCTCGGCATCCCCGGGTTGGTCGCTTCCTGGCTCGGGAGCGGCACCGCGCCCGTGGTCATCGGGCTCGCGGGCTCGCTGGTAGCGCTCGCAGGATGCGCGGTCCTGGGGTCGCGTTCCCGTGGCAACCCCNNGCCACCGAGGCGGCATCCTGGCCGGGTCTCCTGAGCATCCGCGTCATGGCCGCGTGGGCGGCTTTGGGGGTGCTGACGCTCGTCGATACAGGCAACGAGGCACCTGCCCCCCCTGGCAGGCTCGTGCCCCTGGCGCTGATCGGCATCGGGGTCGTGGCGCTGCGGATCCCGGCCGCGAGGACCCCGGCCGGCCGGCCGGCTCGAGTAGCCCTGGCTCAGTCAGGCGGCGGGAGCGGTGCCGGCGGGTCGACCGCGTAGTCGTAGAAGCCGCGCCCG
>PKYW01000090.1 GCA_003132805.1 Candidatus Dormiibacterota bacterium
GCTGGATCTTCTACATCAACGTCCCGATCGCGGCGGTGGCGCTGATCGTGACCGCGACTGTGCTGAAGACGACGACGCGGCGCATCTCCCACAGCATCGACTGGCTGGGCGCCTTCTTCCTCGCGGCCGGGGCTTCGTCGCTCATCCTGATGACGACGTGGGGCGGCACCCAGTACGCGTGGGCTTCGCTGCCGATCTTCGGGCTCGGCATCCTCGGCGTGGTCATGCTCGCCGCCTTCATCGTGGTCGAGCGGCGGGTCACGGAGCCGATCCTCCCCTTCCGGCTGTTCCGCATCCAGGTGTTCAACGTGGCGAGCGGTGTCGGTTTCGTGATTGGATTCGCGATGTTCGGTGCGATCACCTTCCTGCCGGTGTTCCTGCAGCTGGTGGACGGCGCGAGTGCAACCAGCTCCGGGCTGAACATCCTGCCGTTGATGGCCGGCCTGCTCACCGCATCGATCACCAGCGGACAGGTGATCAGCCGGGTTGGCCGGTACAAGATCTTCCCGATCATCGGCACCGCGCTGGCGGCAATCGGCGTGTTCCTGCTCTCAACCATCGACCCGCAGACGCCACGCTTCTTCCTCTCGATCTACATGGTCGTCCTCGGGCTCGGCCTCGGCTGCGTCATGCAGGTTCTAGTCATTGCCGTCCAGAACGCTGTGGAGCAGCGCGACCTCGGGGTGGGCACGAGCTCTGCCACGTTCCTGCGCTCGATGGGCGCGTCGTTCGGGGTGGCGATCTTCGGTGCGATCTTCAGCAACCAGTTGGCGTCGAACCTGCGCAAGAACCTGCCGGCGAGTGCGCTGCACTCGGGAATCAATCCCGCGTCGCTCGAGGGAAACCCCGCGCAGCTCGCCAGCCTGCCGCCGGCGATCCACACGGGCCTCATCAACGCGGTGTCGGAGTCCCTGCATGTCGTGTTTCTCACCGCCGTCCCGATCCTGGTGGTTGCCTTCTTCCTGACGCTGCTGATCAAGGAGGTCCCGCTGCGTACCAAGGCGCGAGGCATTCCGGCCGTGGAGGAGGCGGCGGGCACCGCGGTCGCGTCGGATCTCGGTGAGACCACGCCGGTCGAGGCGGGCGTCGGGGTCGACCTGCTCTAAGCGCCGGTTACACGCCGAAAAGGCGAGGCCAGGCGAGACCGAAGATGACTCCGGCGACGCCTGGCAACGCTGCTCTGCGGCGGCAGGAGCACGTGTACCGCGATCATCGCGACCGCGGCACCGGCCACAAGCGCGATGCCGGCACCGGAGGTGACGCTCAAAGCGGTGAAGCCGCTGATCGCGACCAGGAGCAGGCCACCGGTCAGTGGCCCGATCGCGCCAACACCGATGAGCGACCGTTCCCGCGGAGCGTTCGGGTCGCGCCTGCCTGACACGCAGATGAGCGCGCCCAGCACAGCCCCGAGACGGATGACTCCGAGCAACGGCGCTCCTGAATCGAACGGCCCGGAGCCGCCCTGGGCACGAAAGAGCAGTGGCGTCACCAGCGCGACCCATGCGGCGAGCAACCAGTCCTCGGCGACGAGCAGGGCTCGATGCTTGCCCGTGGCTGGGGCAATCGTTGGCTCCGGAACGCTCATCGGCGTCGGATTCGTGGCCATCGCGAGCGTGATTCTCACGCAACGTGAGCGCCTGTGTCGGTCGGATTAGACTGGCCGCATGCCGGACATCCGACCCAAGCGCGTGGTGATCGTCGTGGGAGTCGCCGTCCTCGCGGCCACGGCGGCCGCACGAGTCCTTGCGATGCGCCGGGAGCTCGCGGCCGGCGACGAGCAATGGGATGATGTCGCCGGCTCGCTGAAGACGCGGTCGAGCGTCGCCGTCGCCGGAAGCGTCTATACCGTCGACAGCTCGGCCGTCGCGGGAAGCGTGGCGACACGCCGGTCCGCGGCCGTCGCCGGATCCGCGGTGACGAGTGATTCATCAGCAGTTGCCGGCTCGGCGTTGACCAGCGCCTCCGCGGCGGTCGCCGGCAGCGCCGCCACCACGCTCAGCGTGGCCGTCGCCGGGAGCAGCCTGACGGCGGGCAGCATCGCTGTCAGCGGCAGCGTCGCCACGCTCTGCAGCGCCGCCATCCGGCGCTGCGTGCTGATGCTCGCCTGCATCCGTTGCGCGCGGTGCATCGCGTGCGTGGCATGTTCGGACTGCGTCGGCTGCATCGGCTGCATCGGCTGCCGCGGACTCCGCGGCGCCGTGGGAAAGATCGGGGTCAGCGCCCCGTAACGGCTCCCAGGCTCGCGGAGGACACCGTGGCCGCGTACTTGGCGAACACGCCGGTCGCATAGCGATTCGCCGGCCGCTGCCACTCCGCAAGTCGCGTCGCGATCTCGGTGTCGTCCAGCTCGACGTCGATCCGACGCGTCTTCACGTCGATGTTCACGATGTCGCCGTCGCGCACCACCGCGATCGCGCCGCCCAGCGCAGCCTCCGGCGCGATGTGCGCGACCATGAACCCGTGCGTCGCTCCGGAGAAGCGACCGTCGGTGATCAACGCCACCGAATCGCCGAGGCCGGCGCCGACGATCGCGCCGGTCACGCCGAGCATCTCGCGCATACCGGGGCCGCCCACCGGTCCCTCGTAGCGGATCACCACCACGTCACCGGCGTGGACCGCCCCGGTGCGCACCGCAGCGAATGCCGCCTCCTCGGAATCGAAGACGCGGGCCGGGCCGCGATGCGAAACGCGATCGTTGCCGGCGAGCTTGACCACGCAACCCTCGGCGGCGAGGTTGCCGCGAAGCACGCCGATGCCGCCATGCGCGCGCAACGGCGCGTCGGAGGGGCGAATCACCTGCTGGCCGGGGGTCTCACGTGCGGCGGCGGCAACCTCGGCGATCGTCCGCCCGTCGACTGTCCTCGCATCGCCGTGCAGGAGGTCGAGCTCGAGCATCCGCTGCATCAGCACGGCGAGCCCGCCGGCCGCGAAGAGATCGGTCGCGACGAAGCTCCCGCCAGGACGCAGGTCCGCGAGGATCGGCGTGCGCGCGCAGATCGCGTCGAAGTCATCGATGTCGAGCGCGACGCCTGCCTCGGCGGCGATACCGAGCAGATGGAGCACTGCGTTCGTCGAACCGCCGGTCGCCGAGAACGATGCGACCGCGTTCTCGAATGCGTCGCGAGTCGCGATCGACCGCGCGTTGGTCCCCTCCTCGACGAGCCGCACCGCGAGGCGGCCGGCGGCCTCCGCCACAGCGGGTTTGTCCGGGTGCGTCGCCGGTACGCCGTTGGCGCCGGGAGGCGAGAGCCCGAGGAACTCCACCGCGGCGCTCATCGTGTTCGCCGTGTACTGACCACCGCACGCCCCCGCGCCCGGGCAGGCGTGCTCCTCGACCGCACGAAGCTCGTCCGCATCGATGCGGCCGGCGTTGTACGCGCCCACGGCCTCGAACACGTCCTGGACTGTGAGGTCACGACCCCGCAGGTGCCCCGGCTGGATGGTGCCGCCATAGAGCACGAGCCCGGGGATATCGAGGCGGCACAGCGCCATCGCCGCCGCCGGGATGGTCTTGTCACAGCCGACGATGAGCACGAGGCCGTCGAAGCTGTGCCCCCGGGTGACCAGCTCGATGGAATCCGCGATCACCTCGCGAGAGACGAGCGACGCCTTCATCCCCTGCGTTCCCATGGTGACCCCGTCACTCACCGCGATCGTGTTGAACTCCATGGGAGTGCCACCCGCGGCGCGCACCCCCTCCTTAACCTTTTCGGCGAGGGCGCGGTGGTTCCAGTTGCACGGCATGGTCTCGATCCATGAGTGGCCGACACCGATGATCGGCTTCTCGAGGTCCTCACGACTGAAGCCGATGGCGCGGAGCATCGCTCGCGCGGGCGCGCGATCGGGACCGTGCAGCATCACGGAGCTCGGTCGCTTCGTTGCTTTCTCAGGCATGCGCGGAAGCATACGGTGGGCGACTGTCACAACTCCGTGTGTTGACTGGAACGCGGCTCAGGCCGTATCCTTCGCGCCACTGTGTTGTACGGCTCCGCGCTGGTCCTGCTGGTAGGCCTGCTCCTGATTAGGAGCGGGGCTTTCATGCTTCAGGGCAGGCGCGTGCGCAGGTAGGCACCAACACCAAGCCGGAATCAAGCAAAAGGCCCCCTCCCAGGAGGGGGCCTTTTTTCGTTCCCGGCGCAAGCGACAGGAGGAACAGTCATGGCCCGCCCCGGACAGGCACCCGCCCCCTATGACGGCATGGGAACGCCGACTCGCTGGGATGCAAACACCCACGACGACAGCACCCAGGCCAAACAATTCGACGCCGCCCGCGCGGATCGTTTCGCTCCCGGCACGCCCCGGCACGACGAGAGCGAAGAGTTCGTGCGCCGTTCGCTCAGCCGCTTCTACCAATGATCACCGCCCGAACGGATCAACGCTCGAGCGCGGCTGCGACGACAGCAGCAGACCCCGACGGCCCGGCGGAGCCGCCTCGGATGCTCACCGGCGCGCAGATCGCCCTCGAATCGCTCATCCGTGAGGGTGTCGACACAATTTTCGGCTACCCCGGTGGGGCCAACCTCTGGCTGTACCGATATCTCCCGGACTACCCGGCGCTCCACCACGTGCTGGTCCGTCACGAGCAGGGCGGAGCACATGCCGCCGACGGATACGCGCGGAGCAAGCGCGGGTCGGTCGGGGTCGTGTTTGCGACCAGCGGCCCCGGCGCGCTGAACCTGGTGACCGGCCTCGCCACCGCATACATGGATTCGGTCCCCGTGGTGGCGATCACCGGCCAGGTGCCGTCGACGGCGATCGGGACCGACAGCTTCCAGGAGTCCGACGTCATCGGCTCGACCATGTCGGTGGTGAAGCACTCGTACCTGATCACCCGCGTCGAGGACATCGCCCCAACCATCCAGGAGGCGTTCCACATCGCCCGGACGGGACGGCCGGGGCCGGTGCTCATCGACTTTCCCAAGGATCTGCAGGCTGCGGTGAGCGTCTTCAACTACCCGGAGACGCCCGTGCGCCGGCGTTCGTATCCGGCTCCGCCGCGGCCCGACCCGGCAAAGCTGCGCCAGATCGCCGAGCTCATCAAGGGCGCCAAGCGTCCGGTGATCCTCGCGGGTCGCGGCGTGCTGATCGCTCGCGCCGAGGAAGAGCTTGCCGAGCTTGCTCATCAGGCGCACATCCCGGTGGGATGGACGCTGCTCGGCACGGGCGCATTCCCGGTGACCGACCCGATGGCGTTGCAGATGGTCGGGTTCATGGGCGCCGGGTACACCAACAAGGCGGTCTGCGAGGCCGACGTGCTGATCATGATCGGCATGCGCTGCGACGACCGGGTGACCACCCGGCTCGACTCGTTCGCGCCGCGCGTCGAGCACCTCGTGCACATCGACATCGACCCTGCCGAGATCGGCAAGAACGTCGTCCCGCACGTCAGCGTCGTCGCCGACGCGAAGGTGGCGCTTCGCGAGCTGAACCTGCTCGTCGAACCCAAGCGCGAGCACCAGTGGCTGACCCAGATCGACCAGTGGAAGGAAGAGCACCCGGTGCGCTTCACCAATCACAGCGGGCTGCTCCAGCCCCAGCAGGTCCTCGAGGAGATGTACTCGCGCTGCGAGGATGAGGCGATCGTGCTCGCCGACGTCGGCCAGAATCAGATCTGGGCGGCGCTCTGGTTCAACTACAGCAAGCCCGGGCTCTTCCTCAACTCGGGCGGCACCGGGACGATGGGCTACGCCTTTCCGGCATCGATGGGCGCGAAGCTCGCCAACCCGCACAAGACGGTGTTCTGCGTGACCGGCGAGGGCGGCTTCGTCATGAACATGCAGGAGATGGCGACGATGGTCGAGAACAACATCGACGTCAACGTCATCATCCTCAACAACTCGTCGCTGGGCATGGTCCGCCAGTTTCAGGACGACTTCTACGACGGCGTCCGTTCCGCGGTGGACCTGACGTTCACACCCGACTTCGTCAAGCTCGGTGACGCCTTCGGGATGAAGGCGATGTCCACGGACCGGGTCGAGGACGTCGGCCGGATGCTCGACGAAGCGATGGCGCACAAGGGACCGGTGCTGCTCAACTTCAACATCGATCCCAACGCGAACGTCTATCCCATCGTCCCGCTCGGCAAGGGCATGCTCGACTTCGTCGAGGCGAGCTGATGACCCAGAGCCGGTTGCTGTCCGTGCTCGTCGACAACAAACCGGGCGTGCTCCAACGCGTCGCGTCGATGATCCGTCGGCGCGGATTCAACATCGATTCGCTGTCAGTGGGTCCGACCGACGACGACACGATCTCGCGGATGACCATCACCGTGCACGTCGGGCGTCAGCAGGCGGAGCAGGCCACCAAGCAGCTGGCCAAGCTCATCGACGTGATCACCATCGACGACATCACCGGACTGCGCAACGTCGCGCACGAGCTCGTGCTCGTCCGGATGCACGCGCCGCCAGGCGAGCGCACCGAGCTGCTCAACCTGGTGGACATCTTCAGAGGCCGCATCGTCGACGTCGCCGCCAGCTCGGTGATCATCGAGGTGACCGGCAGCGCCGAGAAGATCGACAACTTCATCGAGCTGATGCGGCCCTACGGCATCAAGGAGCTGGCGCGCAGTGGCGTCGTCGCGCTGGTGCGCGGCGACCAGGCGCGCATCCGTCTCATGGATTTCGCGATCGACGGCGATGAGCCTCAGACAGAGCCGTCACGCGTGGCGGGCGTTGCCGGCGACACCACCGGCACCGTATGAGCAAGCGCAGAGGAGACAGCGATCAATGACCGCTCGGATGTACTACGACGCTGACGCGGACGCAGACGCGCTGGCCAAGCGCCCCATCGCCATCCTGGGCTACGGCTCGCAGGGCCACGCCCACGCGCTCAACCTGCGCGACTCGGGACATGACGTGCGGGTCGGACTCCCCGAGGCCAGCAAGAGCCGTGCCGCGGCTCAAGCTGAGGGATTGCGCGTGCTGACGCCCGCGGGTGCGTGCGAGGAGGCGGAGGTCATCATGGTGCTGACCCCCGACACCGGTCAGCGCGCGCTCTACGACGAGGCGATCGCGCCGCACCTGCACGCCGACAAGATGCTGATGTTCGCCCACGGGTTCAACATCCGCTATGAGCTCATCGATCCCCCGGTCGGGGTTGACGTGAGCATGGTGGCGCCCAAGGGTCCGGGGCACCTGGTGCGCAGCACGTACGTTGATGGACAGGGCGTTCCCTGCCTGTTCGCGGTGCACCAGAACGCGACAGGGCTCGCACGCGAGCGCACTCTCGCATACGCCCGTGGCATCGGTGGCACTCGCGCGGGTGTGCTGGAAACGACCTTCGCCGAGGAGACCGAGACCGATCTCTTCGGCGAGCAGGCGGTGCTGTGCGGCGGCATCACCTCGCTGGTCAAGGCTGGCTTCGACACCCTCACCGAGGCGGGATACCAACCCGAGCTCGCGTACTTCGAGGTCATGCACGAGCTCAAGCTCATCGTCGATCTGATGTATCAGGGTGGCCTGTCCTGGATGCGCTACTCGGTGAGCGACACCGCCGAGTACGGCGACTACGTGAGCGGTCCGAAGGTCGTCGATCAGCGAACCCGCGAGACCATGCGCAAGCTGCTGACCGACATCCAGGACGGGACATTCGCCAAGCGGTGGATCGAGGAAAGTGAGGCCGGCCGGCCGAACTTCGTCGAGTACCGCGATGAGGAGCACCACCTTCCCATCGAGCGAGTCGGCGCCGAGCTGCGCTCGAAGATGGCCTGGCTCAACGCGAAAACCGCACCTGGCATGGAGACGGTGCTGGCCGATCCGGGTCGCGAGGAGGCGCGAGTATGAACGAGGCACTCACGATTCTCGACACCACGCTCCGCGACGGCGAGCAGTCTCCGGGTGTCGCGCTCAACGCCGAGGACAAGCTGCAGATCGCCCACCAGCTCGCCCGCCTCAAGGTCGACGTCATCGAAGCGGGCTTCCCGCACAGCTCACCGGGTGACTTCGCGGCGGTGAAGGCCATCGCCGAGCAGGTCGACGGCGCCGTGATCGCAGGACTCTCCCGGTGTTTCGAGGCCGACGTGCGCGCCTCGGCGGCCGCGCTCGAGCCTGCCGCCCGTGCCCGCATCCATGTGTTCATCGGCACCTCACCGATCCACCGCGAGGGCCAGCTGCGCATGACTCAGCAAGAGGTCTACGACCACGCCGTGCAGATGACCTCGCTCGCGAAGTCGTTTCGCGAGGATGTCGAGTTCTCGCCGATGGACGCCAGCCGTACCGAGCGCGACTACCTGGCCGACGTCGTCAACGGCTGCATCGAAGCGGGCGCGACGACGATCAACCTGCCTGACACCGTCGGCTACGCAACGCCCGACGAGTGGCGCGACCTCATCGCGTGCATGTATGCCAAGGTCCCAGCACTGCGCGATGTCGTGCTCTCGGTCCACTGCCACAACGACCTGGGGCTGGCCACCGCCAACTCCCTGGTGAGCGTGCTCGCCGGGGCCCGCCAGATCGAGACCTGTGTCAACGGCATCGGCGAGCGCGCCGGCAACGCCGCGCTCGAAGAGGTCGCCATGGCCACGCACCTCCACCCCGAGGTGTACGGCGTGGCGACCCAGCTCGACCACTCGCAGCTGTACCGCACCTCGCGGCTCGTCTCCCAGCTCACCGGCATGCTCGTGCAGCCGAACAAGGCCGTGGTCGGAGCGAATGCATTCGCGCATCACTCCGGCATCCACCAGGACGGCATGCTCAAGGATCGCCGGACGTTCGAGATCATGGAACCGGGACAGGTCGGGGCTGGATCGACGCTGGTGCTCGGTAAGTTGAGCGGGCGTCATGCGCTCAGCGATCGCCTCGCGCAGCTCGGATACCGGCTTGATGGCGAAGAGCTGCAGCGCGCGTTCGTGCGCTTCAAGGACCTCGCCGACCGCAAGCGCGATGTCACCGACCGCGACCTCGAGGCGATCGTCGCCGACGAGCGTCAGGGTGCCGAGGAGACCTTCCGTCTCGAGCACCTGCAGGTCAGCTGCGGCACCAATCTGCGCGCCACCGCCACGGTGCGCATGCTCCTCAGTGACGGCGTGAGCCATGAGGCGGTGTCGATCGGCGACGGCCCGGTCGACGCGACCTACCGTGCCATCGACTCGTTGGTGCAGGTGAGGGCCGAGCTGGAGGAGTTCGCCATCCAGGCGATCACCGAGGGCATGGACGCCGTCGGTGAGGTGAGCGTCCGGCTGCGCCAGGACGGCGTCCTGACGTCAGGCCATGGTGCCGACACCGACATCCTGGTGGCCGCGGGCAAGGCCTACGTGCATGCGCTGAACCGGTTGACCGCACGCATTGCGGCGGGACCGCGCGTCCCCCCGGAGCGGATGGCGGCGACCGACGCGGCAACAGCGCCTGCCCCCGCCGCGGCAGCCTCAGGAGTCCCAAGAGCCGAATGACGCCACGCACCCTCTTCGACAAGATCTGGGAGGCGCACGTCGTCGCCGACCAACCCGGGGAGCCGTCACTGCTCTACGTGGACCTCCACCTCGTCCACGAGGTGACCTCGCCCCAGGCGTTCGAAGGACTCCGGCTCGAGGGCCGTTCGGTGCGCCGGCCCGGCCTGGTTGTGGCCACGATGGACCATAACGTTCCCACTGACGGTGACGGTGTGAGCGGTGCCGACGCGATGAGCACCGCCCAGATGGAGGCGCTGCGCAGCAACTGCGATGACTCCGGGATCGCGTGCTTCGGCGCCGGGCACCGCTGGCAGGGCATCGTCCACGTCATCGGACCGGAACTGGGGCTGACCCTGCCGGGCACCGTGGTGGTCTGCGGCGACTCGCACACGGCGACGCACGGCGCCTTCGGGGCATTCGCGCTCGGCATCGGCACGTCCGAGGTGGAGCATGTGCTGGCGACCCAGTGCCTCCGCCAATCCCGTCCCCAGACCATGGAGGTGCGCATCGACGGCGCCCTGCCTGTCGGGGTCACCGCGAAGGACGCGGCGCTCGGCGTGCTCAACGCCATCGGCACCGCGGGCGCAGCCGGTCACGTCGTGGAGTACACCGGCCCGGTGGTGCGCGGCTTCTCGATGGAACAGCGCATGACGCTCTGCAACCTCACCATCGAAGGTGGCGGTCGTGCCGGGATGATCGCCCCGGATGCCACCACCTTCGCGTACATCAGGCGCCGCCCATACGCACCGGCCGGTGCGCTCTGGGACGAGGCGGTCGCGTCATGGAGCGAGCTGCGCAGCGACGAAGGTGCAGCCTACGACCGCGTCGTGACCATCGACGCGGCCACGCTGGAGCCGACTGTCACATGGGGAACCACCCCGGCGCAATCGGTGCCGGTCACCGGGCGAGTCCCGGACCCGGAGTCATTCGCCGATGCCGCTGAACGGGAGTCGGCAGTGCGCGCGCTCGCGTACATGGGCCTCGAGCCCGGAACCGCGATCGAGGACATCAAGCTCGACACCGTCTTCATCGGCTCGTGCACCAACGGTCGTATCGAGGATCTGCGCGCCGCGGCCGCGATGCTCGACGGACGGCGCGTCCACGACGGTCTTCGCGTGCTGGTGGTGCCCGGCTCCGCCCAGGTGAAGGTGCAGGCGGAAGCTGAGGGACTCGACGCCATCTTCACCAGTGCCGGAGCCGAGTGGCGCAACCCCGGCTGCTCGATGTGCCTCGGCATGAACCCCGACATCCTCCAACCCGGCGAACGCTGCGCGAGCACGAGCAACCGCAACTTCGAGGGCCGCCAGGGTCGCGGTGGGCGCACGCATCTCGTCTCGCCGGCCATGGCGGCGGCCGCCGCGGTGGAGGGACGCTTCGTCGACGTGCGCCGGATGCCCGTCGCGGCGGGACGCGCATGAAGCCGTTTCGCCGCGAGGAGGGTGTCCTCATCCCGCTCGACCGCTCGGACGTCGACACCGACCAGATCATCCCCAAACAGTTCCTCAAACGGATCGAGCGGACCGGGTACGGCGAGTTCCTCTTCAACGACTGGCGCCGAGACCAGTCCTTCGTCCTCAATCAGGAGGAGTACGCGGCAGGAACGGTGATGGTGACCGGGCGCAACTTTGGCTGCGGGTCGTCGCGGGAGCACGCGGTGTGGGCGCTCGCGGATTACGGGATCCGCGCCGTCATCTCCGAGTCGTTCGCCGACATCTATCGATCCAACGCGCTGGGCAGCGGACTGCTCCCCGTCAAGTTGCCCGAGCACGAGGTGCGCGCGCTGATGGACCTCGCCATCGAACAGCCCGGGATCACCATCGCGGTCGACCTCGTCGCGCAGACGGTGACGTGCGGCGACCTGCGTTTCGCATTCAAGATGGATCCCTTCGAGCGCCGGCGGTTGCTCGAGGGACTCGACGACATCGGTCTGACCCTCGAGCACCAGGCTGAGATCACCGCATTCGAGGCGCGCCGGCCAGCGTGGATGCCGGACCTGACGCGCGCAGGCGACGCTCTGTGAAGGCGAACGTCGTCGTCCTTCCCGGCGACGGTGTCGGCCCTGAGGTCGTCAACGCGGGGCTGAGCGTGCTCGCCGCCGTGTGCGACGCAGCAAATGCACAGATCAGCATCGATGTTCACCTGATCGGCGGGCGCGCGATCGATGAGTGCGGCACACCGCTTCCCGACGAAACCCTCGATGCGTGCAGGGCCGCCGACGCGATTCTGCTCGGTGCCGTCGGTGGACCCGCATGGGATCACCTCCGTGGTGAGCGGCGCTGCGAGGCCGGGCTGCTCCGCCTGCGCCGGGAGCTGGACGTGTTCGCCAACGTCCGGCCCGTCAAGGTGCATCCACATCTCGCGGACCGCACCACCCTGCGCACCGAGGTCACGCGCGGGACCGACCTCGTCATCGTGCGCGAGCTCACCGGCGGCGCCTACTTCGGTCAGCCGCGCGGCCGGATCGGCACAGGGCATGACGAAATCGCCCGGGACAGCATCGTGTACAGCGCTGCCGAGATCGAGCGGGTCGCGCGTGTCGCCTTCGCCCTTGCGCAGTCGCGACGCCGGGAGCTCATCTCCATCGACAAGGCGAACGTGCTCATCACCAGCCAGCTCTGGCGTGAGGTCGTCACCGCGCTCGCCGCCGAGTATCCCGACGTCAAGCTCGCGCATGAGCTCGTCGACTCGTTCGCGATGCGCCTGATGCGTGAGCCCGCGAGCGTCGATGTCGTCGTCGCGGAGAACCTGTTCGGTGACATCCTCAGCGATGAAGCGGCGGTCCTCGCCGGCTCCCTCGGTCTGCTCCCGTCAGCCAGCCTCGGCGCAACCGATCAGGGCTTGTACGAACCGATCCATGGCAGCGCGCCAGCCCTCACCGGCCGCGGCATCGCGAATCCGTACGGCACCATCCTTTCGGTCGCGATGATGCTGCGCCACTCGCTCCATCGCGAGGATCTCGCGGTCGCGATCGAGTCGGCGGTCGAGGTGTGCATCACCGAGGACGTGCTCACTGCCGACCTCGGAGGTACGACGGGTACCGACGATGTGGCCGGCGCTGTGGCGCGCGAAGCGCTGCGCCATCTCGGCGTGCACAGCGGAGCAGCGTCGTGAGCCTCGAGATCTACGACACGACGCTGCGCGATGGTGCGCAGGGTGTCGGCATCAACTTCTCGGTGTCCGACAAGCTGCG
>PKYW01000101.1:0-146 GCA_003132805.1 Candidatus Dormiibacterota bacterium
GGCAGCGAGTCGATCTCGATGCGCAGCTTCGACGCCGATTCGTCGATCAGATCGATCGCCTTGTCGGGGAGGAATCGATCGGTGATGTAGCGGTTGCTGAGCACTGCCGCCGCGACGATCGCTGCGTCGGTGATGCGCACGCCGTG
>PKYW01000101.1:203-10519 GCA_003132805.1 Candidatus Dormiibacterota bacterium
CGGCGCCGACCAGCGTGTGCAACTCGTCGATGAAGAGGATCACCGCGCCGTCGGACGACGTGACCTCCTTGAGCACCGCCTTGAGCCGGTCCTCGAACTCACCCCGGTACTTGCTGCCGGCGACCATCGCACCAAGGTCGAGCGCGATCACGCGCTTGTCCTTGAGGCCCTCGGGCACGTCGCCGGACGCAATGCGCTGGGCGAGCCCCTCGGCGATCGCGGTCTTGCCCACGCCTGGCTCGCCGATCAGCACCGGGTTGTTCTTGGTCCGGCGTGAGAGCACCTGGATGACCCGGCGGATCTCATCGTCGCGCCCGATCACCGGGTCGAGCTTGCCGCGACGGGCTGCCTCGGTCAGGTCACGCCCGTACTTCTCGAGCGCCTGGTACTTCGCCTCGGGGTTCGCGTCGGTGACGCGCTGCGAGCCGCGTACCGCCTCAAGGGTCGAGTAGACGCGATCGGGCGTGACGCCGGCCTGCTGGAGCAGGCGACCCGCTTCGCCCTCGGGTTTGGCGCAGAGCGCGAGGAGAAGGTGCTCGGTGGAGACGTACTCGTCCTTGAGACGGCTCATCTCGTCGAACGCGGTCATCAGCACGGTTCGCAGCGCATTGCCGACCGTCGGTTCGGTGACGCCGACCTGCTTGGGACGGTTCTCGAGCCAGGCGTGCAGGCGCGCGGCCAGCGGCTCCGGAGCCACCTCGAGGCGGCGGAGCAGCGCTGGGACGAGCCCGTCGTCCTGCTCGAGCAGCGCAAGCAGCAGGTGCTCGGGCTCGACAGTAGGATGTTGCAGTTGCTGGGCAGCCTGCTGGGCGGCGGTCAGCGCTTCCTGAGAGCGCTCCGTGAATCTATCCAATCGCACGGGATGGTTAATACCACCGGGCGACGGCAGCTAATCTTCTCCGGATGCGCATCACAGTGCTCGGCAGTGGCAGCGCGTTCAGCGCCTGCGGCTGCAACGCCGGATACCTCGTGGACGGTCGCGTCCTGGTCGACTGTGGCGCCCCGGTCCCCGCCCTGGTTCGCCGCGCGGCGACGTCGATCCACGCCATCACGCTGGTGCTGCTCACCCACTTCCACGCGGATCACTGCTTCACGCTGCCCACCGTGCTCGGGGCCCGGGCCTTCGCTGATCCCGCGGCTCCCGGCTCGATGATCATCGGCGGCCCGGTCGGCACTCGCGAATACATGACGCGTCTCCTCGGTGACGGCTACGGGTCGCATATCCGCCACGAGGTCGACGTCCACGTGGCTCCCGAGTATGTGGTGCTGCAGGACGGCAGTGACGTCGAGCTCGCCGGCTACCGTGTCCAGAGCCACGCGGTGGTGCACAGCACGGGCCCGTCGCTCGCGTACCGGCTCACCGATGCGCGCGGCGTCACGATCGGTTTCTCCGGTGACAGCGAGATGTGTGGCGGCCTCCGCCGGTCGATCCCGGGTTGCGACCTCTACGTCTGCGAATGCACCGGATGGGATGGGCCGACGCCAGGCGGGCATCTGTGGCGTGACGAGGTGGCCGGCCTCATGTCAGAGAACCCGCGCACGCGCTTCCTGCTGAGCCACCTCAGCGAGCGCCGCAACCTACCGGGTGCGCTCGTCGCGCACGACCTGCTCAGCCTGGAGATTTCCTCGGCCGCAACGTAGCCTGGAAGAACGCGCGACGCCAGATCCGGAGCGCCTGCGCTCGCTCGTTCCCCGAGGCGCCGGAGGCACTGAACTCGGCTCGTGCGGTCACGGTCGCGAGCTCGCCGAGTGCGGATTCAGCCCCGGGTCGAGCCCGGGCAAGTCGAGCCGCAAATGCCCTGTGGGTCTCGGCTTTTCGGCGGTCGACCCCCGAGATGACCCCGAGGGTTTCCACTCGCTTCCAGGTGCCGGTCAGTGAACGAGGCAGCAGCATCCAGAGCAGTGCCGCGACGGCGAGGACGACGATGCCACCGAGCACCGCCAGCGACACCACCACAGCCCCGGGCAGCGACGCGTGCGCCTTCGGAGTCTTGAGGCTGTTGGGGTCGACGCCGTTGACGTTCCCGGGCTTCGCGGTCGGGACCGGCTTGCTGCTCACTGGCGGTGCCGTCGGAGCGACCGTCGCCGCCTGGCCGCGGGGGAAGGGCTGGTAGTCGCCCTGGACCGATGGAGGCGTCGGCTCGAAGGGTATCCATCCGTAGCCGGGGAAGTACGCCTCGACCCAGCTGTGCGCATCGCTCGTGGTCACTTCCTGCTGGCGCTGGCCGGCGCGTCCACTCTGCGCGCGGGTCGTCCCGGGGCCGTACCCGCTCACCAGCCGGGCGGGGATCCCGAGACTGCGGAGCATCGAGCCCATCGCGGAGGCGAAGTACTGGCAGTACCCCTTGTTGCTGACGGTCAGAAAGTAGACGACCGGCCAGATGGCGCCGCTGGGATCCTGCGGTGGATTCAGCGTGTACTGGAAGAATGCCGGATCGCGGAGGTGGTTCTGGATGGCGATCGCCTCGTCGTAGGCATCGGCTGGAACGCCCGCGATCCACTGGTTGGCGAGGTTGCGAATCGTCTCGACAGCGTGACTGGGATCGTCGGGGATGTTCGTGTACTGCTTGACCCAGGTGGGGTACTCCGTCCCCGCGGCCTCGAGCTCTGCCGTGGAAGCCGCGGAGACGTAGGCGCTCGTCCGCAGCGTCGTGCCCGCCTGGATGGCCTGGTCGAGTGTCACCTCGTCGACGGTGTCGAGCTCACTGTCAGAGGCGTCCTCCGTGCCCCATGCGATACCCGGCGCGTTCACCGACACGGGATCGCCGGTGAACGGGGCGAGCGGTTCCGTGCCGGTGGCCTTCGGCTGCATCGTGAGTGTCGCGGTGATCAGCGATTCGTCCTTCCCGATACCACCGTCGGCCCGGTCGGTGTCCCGTGGGAGTAGCCCCCCGGGATACTCGAGACCGCTGCCGGCATTGACGCCCTCGGAGCTCGGGCCCTGCGGGTACCAGTTGCCGTTGAGGAACACGGTGTCGTTGTCGACGCGGATGTACTCACTTGCAGTGGTGTTGTCGGTGTAGGTCATGACCAGCTCCGGATGGCTCACCAGCGGGCCGCCGAGCGTCACCGACGGGTTGAAGCCGATGGTGTTCGCACCTCCCGTGACCACAGTCCGAGTTCCCTTGCCCGTTGAACCCAGGCTCAGTCCGTGGGGAAAGAGCCGCGCAGAGATGTCAGTGGTCGAAAGTGGTGGCAGGACCAGCGCGACGATGGTCAAGACAACGGCGACGGCTGCGGCGCTGGTGCCGAAACGCCAGCCGAGGCCGTCGATTGCGGTGATGCGGGACGCGGTCCAGCGATCGCCGAGCGACCCCAGGTATGCGGCGGCCACGACGCTGATCGCCAGCACCACGGCGATCGTCTCCGGGATCGCGATCGGGTCAGGGCTTGCCGCGTTGACGACATTGGTGGCAAGAACTGAGAAGACCGGGATGACCGCGAGGACGCCTCGATGCTCGCGCAGGACCATCCACCCCAGCCAGTACCCGCAGAGGAAGAGGATCGCGCACAGGCCGACGGTGAAATCCCAGTCCTGGTTCGAGGCAAGCCCCGTGAAGATCGCCTGAAGGTAGTGCTGGGCGATGGCGCCCACGCTCTGGCCGGAAGCCGGCGGCATCGCCGCGAGCGTGGTCGGGACGATCGCCGCGAGTCCGAGGAATGGCGCGGCGATCGCGGCGGCGATGCGCGGCGCGCGGGCCTGGGCAAGCAGCGCCGCCTCGATCACCGATGTGACCGCGACGACGATCGCGCCGCCACCGCCGTGCACCCATCCCGCGGCGAGCACCGCCCAAGCGGTGGCGGTGATCAGTGCGACACAGAGCACCACCGTGACCGCAAAGCTGTGGTCGCGGCGGACACGCTTCCGAGCGCGGAGTTGCAGCGTGCGGTCGACGTATGCCTCCATCGCGATCAGCCCGTGGCCGAGGAGCGCTCGCCGGATCCGAGCACGTCACCGCGACGGACGACCCACCAGTCGAGGGCGAGGCGCCACGCCGCTGGAATGCGCAATGCCTGTCCCTTGGCACCGAAGGACGTCGGCTCGATGAAGATGCAGAGGTGGCGCTGACCGCGGGTCGCGCTGTCGACCAGCGCCTCAACCCAATCACTGGAACGGTTCGGCGTGATCACCACCATGCCGCCGCGACCCCGCCATCCGTCGCCGTGCTTGCTGATCGTGTCCGCGAGGCTGCGAACGCCGTCGTCGCTCGCCAGCGCAAGGAAATCGAGGAGACGGAGCCGCTGCACCTCGCCGCGTCCCGCGCCGAAGCTGGTTGCGCCGCGCGAGTTGGTGACCAGCCCAACTGCCTGGCCGCGCCGGATCGCCCCGTGGGCGACCGATGCGCACACCGCGATCGCGTACTCGAGCGACGATTCGATGCCCGAGCCGGCGTGAATGCCGTGCTGGAGGTCGAGCACGATGAGGAGGTCGGCGCTCTGCCCGGTGTCGAAGGTGCGGCTGATCAAACGGCCGGTGCGCGCAGTCGACGCCCAGTGGATCCGGCTCAGCCCGTCAGTTGGTGCGTAGTCGCGGATCGTCGACACGTCGGGCGGCACGTCCACCGGCTGGCCGCGATGGGCTTCGGCGACGCCATTGCCGCTCCATTGCGGAACGCTGTGCAGGAGCGCGTGGATCGCGGGATAGACGATGACCTCGTTCTCGGGGGCAACGCGGATGCGCCGCGGGAAGAGCCCGAAAGGGTCGCCGAGGCGCGCCTCGAGCGGCCCGAAGTGATGCACCCCGCGAAGGTTGAACATGCCGCGCGCGGTCCACGTGACCGAACCTCCGGCACCGAGCGCGAACGCCCGCCCGGGCGTGTAGCCCGGCAGCTTGGTGCCGTCGCGAACCTCGCAGTACGGAAGCCGGAGACCGCTCTCGTTCTTGACCGTAAAGGTCTCCTCGAACGGCTCACCCATCATGAACGAGCCCTGCGGTGATTCCCGGATGACGCGGAGCTTGCGCGCGAGCAGACGAGACCAGATATAGGCCACCGCGAGGAGCAGGACGAGCACATACGCCAACGTGTACGCAAGACGGACGCCGGTGATCCCGGCGAAGAACGCGAGCACCGCCACGCAGGCGATCAGCGGCACGCGCGCGGTCACGGCGCGCTCCGGGCGCTCACCGTGTCGCCGGTCACGCCAGGCGCCGGCCCGTCATCGGTACCGACTCCGTCGCCAGCACCTCCTCGAGGACCGCAGCGGCGGTCAGGCCGCGCAGCTCGGCGTTCGGGCGGAGCATGACGCGGTGTTCGAGGACGTTCGCGGCGATCTCCTTGATGTCGTCCGGAAGCACGAAGTCCCGCCCCGCGAGCGCGGCTCGGGCCTGTCCGGCATGGAGCAACCCGAGCGTGCCGCGTGGCGACGAGCCAAGCGAGACGTCGCGGTGTTCCCGGGTCCGGCGGACGATGCGCACGCAGTATTCCTTGAGGCTCGCGTCGCAATAGATGTCGCGACACACCTCCTGGGCTGCCTTGATCTCCGCCGCATTGGTGACCGGCTCGAGCGAGCCGAGCGGGCTGCCCGACTGGAAGCGGTCGAGCATGGCCACCTCCTCGTTCGCCGGCAGGTACCCGAGGCGCAGCTTGAGCAGAAACCGATCGACCTGCGCCTCGGGGAGCGGGAACGTCCCGCCGAGCTCGATGGGATTCTGAGTCGCCAGCACCATGAATGGGTCGGGGAGCGGATGGCTCGTGCCGTCTACGGTGACCTGCCACTCCTCCATTGCTTCGAGCAGTGCCGACTGCGTCTTCGGCGTGGCTCGATTGATCTCGTCCGCGAGCAGCACCTGGGCGAAGATCGGGCCTTTGCGGAACTCGAAGGTTTGCTGCTGAGGGTTGTACACACTCACGCCGGTCACGTCGCCGGGGAGCAGGTCTGGGGTGAACTGCACTCGCTCGAAGCTGCAGCCGCTGCTGCGCGCCAGCGCCTTCGCGAGGAGCGTCTTGCCGGTGCCGGGAACATCCTCGATAAGAAGGTGGCCGCGGCACAGGAGCCCTACGATGCAGAGCTCGATCTCCGATTCCTTCCCAACGATGACTGTCCCGAGGCTCTCCTGCAGACGCCGTGCCATTGCCTGGACATCGACGTTCATGGTGATCCTCTGCGCCTTCTCAACCGGGCTAATTGGTCAGGTGACCTCGTCTGGAGTATACGTTTGGTCGATACGCTCCTAGCATCACCCAACAGGGTGACCCGCACGACCCCGCCAAAGCGTTGTATAACTGCACCTTGGGATCCGTGCCCGGGTTTCTACACGCTGACAGGTCGGAGGAGGAGGAATTGGCAGAGCGCGAGGAAGAGATCCTCACAACTGGCGAAGCGGCGGCACTCTGCGGTGTGTCGCGTTCGACGCTACGTCGCGCCGTCGCTCAGGGTCACTTGCGCGCCTGGCACACCCCGGGGAAGCACCTTCGGTTCACGCGCGCCGCGTGCCTGGAGTTCGCCCAGTCGCTCGGTCGTGTCGACCTCATCGGTCAGCCATACCGCGACGTCCCGGTCTCCGGACAGCCGGCCCAGGCAGGAGCAGTCGGGGTCTGATCCCCTGAGGGTCAGTTCCGCCTGCGACCGCCGCAGGCCCAGTCTCTAGGGCTCGCTAGCGCTTTCCGGACAGCAGGCCGCCGACCGACCCACCGAAGAGCGCCAGCAGATCGCCGCTGAACAGGTTGCCGAGGTCCATCGGACCGAGGTCGATCAGATGGTGGCTGTTGGTGCTCAGCGACGTGGCGATGATCGACGACTCCTGGAAGAAGGTGTAGATCGCGCCGACGGCGATGAAGCCGATGGCGACAACGATCCCCTGGTAGAGGCCGAACCGGCCTGCGAGCTTGGCCGCGAGCCAGCCTCCGAGGATCACCGACAGCAGGGTCGAGACGCCGACGACGCCGCCATCGATGTTGTCCGTCGATCCAAAGGCCGCATTGGTCGCGATGAGCGCGACGTTGCTGATCACGAGCAGCGCGACCTCGCCGACCACCAGGCCGAGCAGGCAGTGCCGCCAGGAAATCGTGTGGCCGGTATACGGCGTGGCCGGCGCCGGCGTCTGCCGCGAGCTGCTGCTCGCTGAGGTCTGGCGACGCTTGGGAGACCGGGTGTCGGTGGCCATCGCGTGGAGTATACGAATCTGTCGCCAGCCGGCCGCGAAGCGTTTTCGAAGCTGCACGGCCCCTACGCTGCGGGGCGCATGGCAACGCTGATTCGCGCCGCCGAACCGGCGTCGGCGCCAGAGACGCCCCACCGGCGCGGGCGGCTGCTCGCCTGGCTCTCGGACCCGCGCCGGGCGCTGCTGGCTGCCGTCCTCATCCTCACCGGTGGTGTCGGGCTCGACGCGCTGAGCGACCCGGACGTGTGGTGGCACCTTCGCCTCGGCGACTGGATCATCGCCCACCATCAGATCCCCGCCGGAGAGCTCTTCGCCTATACGGCGTTCGGCAATCCGCTGGTCGCCCACGAATGGCTGTCGGAGACGATCTTCGCCGCAGTCGCCGCCGTCGGGGGCCTGTTGCTCGTGACCGTGCTGATGGGGCTGGTCTGCTGGAGCGCGATGCTCGCGACGTTGCTTCGAGGGCGGCTGCGCGGCGCCGGACCAATCGTGCTCACCGTTGGGCTGGCGCTCGGAGCGCGCGCGGCTGAGCCCGTGCTGGGGACGCGTCCGCAGGTCTTCACCTTCGTGCTGGTCTGCTGGACGCTCTGGATCGCCGAGTCGTATCTGCACTCGGGCGGCAAGCGTCTTTGGTTGCTGCCACCGCTCTTCCTGCTCTGGGCGAACCTGCATGCCGGTTTCATCGCCGGGGTCGGGTTTCTCGTGATCTTCGTTGTGGTGGAGGCGGTCAAGCACCGTTTTGCGATCGGCGCTGCCGCTCCGAGCAGGCGCATCAAGCGCCTCGCAGTCGCGGTTGGCGCGTCGGTGCTTGCCGCCTGTCTCAACCCGTACGGGCCGTGGCTATTCGTCTTCGCCGCAACCACGGGCGCAACCGAGCGCCAAAAAGGCATCGTGGAGTGGCAGTCGCCCAACTTCGCGGATCCGGCGATGTGGGTACTTCTGGCGCTGCTGCTGTCATTCGCGGTACTCACCGTGACGGTGCTCGCCCGCCCGGCATTGCGACGTCACTTCGACCTGCGCGACTTCGCGCTCGCTGCAGCGGGCGCGGGACTCGCGCTCACGTCGGTCCGCAACACCGCGATCTGCGTCGCCGTGATGGTGCCGCCATGGTTGGCCATGGCCTCCGGGGTTGCGGAGTCCATCGGAGCGCGGCGTGCGCGGTCCGGCCGGATCGCGCCAACCCGTCGCCCCGCGCCGGTTTTGAGCATCGCGCTGATCGCGGTTGGCGTCTTCGGCGTCGGCGTGGTGGGCGCACGCGTCGCGCAGAGCGCGTCTCCACAGGGGATCGCGGCCGCATACCCGTCCTGCGCGACGGCGATCCTGGCGCGCAGCCCCACGACGCAGCGGGTGTTCACCGCGTACGGCACGGGTGGCTACGTCATCTACCGGCTCTGGCCGCAGGCATCGGTGTACGAGTACGGGGAATCGATCTCGCTCGGCACGTCGGTGTTCGATGACTACGAGCGCATCGCCGCCGGCACCACGACGACGCCGACCGCACTGCAGCTGCTGACGTCGAGCGATACCACCGCCGTGCTCTATTCGAAGGGCGCGCTGACGGCCGAGCTCAGTGCGACGCCGGGGTGGACGCTCGTCGCCGACGACCACGGGATGCTCCTGTTCGTGCGCGGTGATGCATCGTGGGCGTCGGGCGCCACGTGCACTTCGACGTCCGGCTGACCACCAGGGCGGCACTGGAGTACGGTCCAGGACGATGCGACTGATCGGCGTGACCGGCGGAATCGCGACTGGCAAGAGCACCGTTGATCGGATGCTCGAGGCACACGGCGCGGTGGTTATCGACGCCGACGAGCTTGCACGCGAGGTCGTCCTCGCCGGCGAGCCCGCACTCGATGAGGTGGCGGCGCGCTTTGGGCGCGAGCTGATCCTGCCCGACGGCACGCTTGACCGCACTCGCCTCGGCGCGATCGTCTTCGCCGACCCCGACGCGCGTCGCGACCTCGAGCGGATCACGCATCCGAGGATCCTCGAGTTGATGCAGGAGCGCGTTGCGGCAGCCCTCGCGGGACCGGCACCGCTGGTCGCAGTCGATGTCCCACTCCTTTTCGAGAATGCGCGCGAGGGGATGTTCGAGGGGGTGCTCCTCGTCTACGCGCCGCGCGAGGTGCAGCTCCGGCGGCTCCACGAGCGCAACGGACTTGACGAAAGCGCTGCGCTGCAGCGCCTCGCCGCGCAGCTGCCGATCGATGAGAAGCGTGCGCGGGCGACCTGGGTCATCGAGAACACCGACGGTCTCGAGGCGACGCAGCGCGCTGTGGACCGGTGGTGGGAGACCTCGGTCAAGTAAGCGAGCGAGGTGCGAGTCCGTCGAGCAGCACCTCGAGCATCTGCGACTCGTCGCCGGCGAAGGCGGACGGTTCGTCACGACGCAATGTCCCCATGACGTAGCCCGTGAGCACCATCTCCGCGGCACCGAAGACCACATAGCTCGCGAGCTGAGGATCGACACCGGCAGCGACCTCGCCGCGATCGCGCGCTGTACGGATGATCTGTTCGATTGCTTCGAAGGCAACCATCACGGTGCCGATGTCGTGCGATTCGAGGAACTCGTACGACCGCGTGACCTCGTTGATCATCACCGTCATGAGATCCGGCTCGCGCCGATAGACCTCGACCCAGAAGTGCACGAGCCTGCGCATCTGCTCGCGAAAGCCGATGTCCATCCCGCCCACCTCGTGCAGGTAGGTGACGTACTGCGCCCAGCGCTCCGTGAAGATCGCGGCGAGGATGTCCTCCTTGTTGTGGAAGTAGTGATAGACGAGTCCGTACGCGATCCCCGCCTGCTCCGCGATATCGGCGACCTTCGCTCCATGGAACCCGGAGCGTGCAAACACCACGGTGGCGGCGGCGATGATCCGTTCGCGCGTCTGCGCGCTGCGCGTGGTGCGCGGCGCGTGCCGCGGAGTTTGCGTCGGCTCGCCGGCCTGGCTCACGCTATCGCCCCGGCACCGCGCAAGGAGGCGAGTGCATCGGTGTCATAACCGGCCTCCGTGAGCACCTCGTCGGTATGCTCACCGTAGCGTGGTGCGGGACGCCGGTACACGGCAGGAGAGGCAGTGAGCCGGATGGGAAACCCGGTCTGCGCGGTCGGTCTCCCCTTCCCGGCGTCGAGCTTCATGCCTCTGCTGATGACCTGGGGATGCTCGAAGGTCTCGCCCACATCCAGCACCGGCTCGACGCACACGTCATGTCG
>PKYW01000101.1:10524-10703 GCA_003132805.1 Candidatus Dormiibacterota bacterium
GCCGACGGAGAGAAAACCGTCGGCGCACGAGTAGATTCGGTAGCAGGGATACCGTCCGGTCAGCATCCCGGCCCCTGGTGCGGGAGGCTCACCGGTCGCAAAGAGTTGCGAGGCGTGCACGCCAGCCCAGCTGATCAGGCCGTCGACCATCGAGACGTCGCAGTGCTGTCCCTGGCCGG
>PKYW01000001.1:0-2315 GCA_003132805.1 Candidatus Dormiibacterota bacterium
CGACGACCGCTCCGGTGCCCGGCGCATATTCGGCGGTGACGCCGTACCGCGTCTGCGACACGCGCCCAGCCGGCAACGGCGTCCCGATCAACCAGTGCAACGACGACAGCACCGGCGCCGGGCGAGGCCCGCTCACCAAGGGCGCGACCCGCGTCATCACCGTCGACTCCTTTGGCGGACTGCCGCCCTCGGGGGTGACCGCTGTGGTGGTCAACGTGACCGCGGTCGCACCGACCCTCAACACCTACCTCAGCATCTTCCCGGACGGGGTCACCAACCCCGGCACGTCGAACCTCAATCCCTCCGCGGGCACGGCGCTGGCGAACCTGGTTGAGGTCGGGGTGAGCACCGCGGGCAAGATCGATGTCTACAACGCGGTGGGCACCGTCAACGTCGTAGTCGACATCGAAGGCTATGTGTCGGCAACATCGTCCGGCCTGTACACGTCGACGACGCCGATGCGCATCTGCGACACCCGGCCGCCGGGCGATGGGATCATCGCCAACCGCTGCGACAGCGGTGTGCCCTCGCCGATCGGACAGGACAGCGTGCGCACCTTCGCAGTGAGCGGCATGGGCAGCCCCGTCCCCACAAGCGGGGTCAGCGCGGTCGTCTTCAACCTGACCGCGATCAATCCCACGGTGTCGACGGTGCTGACCGCGTTTGCCGCCGGCACCGGCAAGCCGAACGCCTCGAATCTCAACCTGGTGGCGCATAGCGCGCTCCCGAACCGCGTGATCGTGCCGGTGACCTGCACCGCTGGGGCCTGCTCGGTGTCGATCTGGAACGGCGCGGGCTCGGTCAATATCGCCGTCGATCTCGACGGCTGGTTCACCACCACGACGGGCACGCAGTTCACCCCGCTGGCCACGCCGGCGCGGATCTGCGATACGCAGACCGGCACGCCCAGCTGCGCGAAGGCGAAGTTGGGCAGCAGCGACGTCCTCAACGTCGAAGCCGCAGGCGTCGACGGGATCCCTGACGACACCGGTGGTCCGGGCTCGCTGGTGGCGATCGTGGCCAATGTGACCGCGTTCAATGGGACGTCTCCCACCTTCGTCACCGTGTATCCCGGCCCGGACTCGCCGACCCATCCTGGAGTTTCGGACCTCAATCCCGGCATCAATGTCGCGGCAACGAACCTGGTGGTCGTCGGGGTCGGATCGGACGGATCCGTCAATCTGTACAACGCCACCGGCAGTGTCAACCTCATCGTTGACGTACTCGGGTACTACGCGACAGCCGGCAGCACGCAGGCGCCCGGCGCGTCGTACTCGTCGACGATCGGGGGACCGGGCCACGCCGCCATGTACGCATCGGGCATGGAAATCGTGCCGCAGGGCGCCACGAACGCGGGTGACATCGTTATCGCTGACACCGGTAACAACCAGGTCGCCGAGTACACGACCGGCGGCACGGAGGTCTGGCGGGTCGGCTCCGAGGGCAGCGGCGCCAGCGCCACCAACATCCAGTTCGAGCAGCCTCGCGATGTCGGTGTTGATTCGTCGGGCAACGTGTACGTCGCCGACAACGGCAATGGGCGTGTCATGGAGCTCAGCCCGACCGGCGCCTTCATCAGGAAGTGGAAGACGGAGGTCACCGGCACCCCCGGTGCGCCGATTGGCATCACCGTGAGCACCTCGGCGGACCTGCCCAACCTGCCAGGAGGGCAGCGCGTGTACGTGTCCGACGGCACCCAGAGTCAGATCACCGTCTGGAACACGGACGGCACGCCAGTGAGCCCGGCTGCCGCGGCGACGATCACCGACACGACTGGTCCCTGCGCACTCGACCGCATGCGTGACGCAGCCGCGGATGCGGCCGGCAATGTGTACGTCGCCAACTACGAGAGCAACAACATCGTCGAGTTCACTTGGGACGGGTCGGCCTGGACGTGCGCGAACAGCTTCGGCACCAAGGGCACCCAGAGCACCACCGGCGTGTGCAGCGGCAACGGCAACGGCGCGTTCAAGAATCCGTACGGCGTCGCGATCGGATCTGATCCCTTCATGAACGGCGGCGCCGGTGGTGAGGCAATCTACGTTGCCGACTCGAACGACGATTGCATCCAGGAATTCTCGCCAGACGGTGCCTGGGTGGCCAACATCGGCGGACCGGGCGACGATTCGCAGACCGCGACGTTCACGCAGCTTCGGCGCGTTGCCGTCGATGCGGCCGGCAACGTTTGGGGCGCCGATCTCTGGGGAAATCGCCTCGAGGAGTTCACTCCCACCGCGCTCGGCAGCTACGCATACGAGCAGACCGTGCCGAATCCGATCGTGCCACCCGGCAGCACCAGCACCTCGGTGTTCAAC
>PKYW01000001.1:2416-6436 GCA_003132805.1 Candidatus Dormiibacterota bacterium
AGAGCGACATCCAGATCCTGCCACCCGTCAACTCGCCGCCGATGTCGGGATGCGGCGCCGGCACCTACGTCACCCAGACCGTAGCTGGCGTACCCATGAATACGCCCGGCTATGTCGATTACCCGGACTCGATCGCCATTGCCGGCGGTTACGCCTGGGTCGCCGACACCAAGAACAATCGGATCGAGTCGTGGAACGTTGCCACCCAGGCTTTTGTGAGCACGTTCGGGACCGTCGGCAGCGGGGCGAATCAGTTCCAGAGCCCGACGAGCGTCACTNNGTCGCCACCTACACGGCTGGCATCAGCGATCCGTACGGCGCGGCGTCGAACGGCGCCGGTTTGCTCGCGGTCGCGAACCGCGACAATAATCAAGTGCTCGTCCTGAACGAATCGGACAGCAGCGTCCTCGCGACTATTGACGGCAGCGACGTCACCGGTGGTGGTCCCACGACGCTGTTCGACCCCGAGAACGTTGTGTTCGGCCCGGACGGCAATCTCTACATCGCCGATACGTACAACGACCGCATCCTCGTGTACAGCATCTCAACGTAGCGACGGCCCCTCGCGAGCCAGGCCGGGCTGTTCCGTGTGAAGGTATCGAGTCCCCACCTATACTCGCAGCCCCATCCATCGGAGGACTACTGCGAATGTACGGATCCGTTTCGCGCTGGCGCGTCAAAGACGGTAAGCAAGACGAACTCAGATTGCTCATGGAAGAGGTCACGAGGGACCAGCCCCCCGGATCGCGAGCGCTGTACGTGTACCAGGCCGACTCGGATCCGCGTGAGCATTGGGTCGTCGGCGTCTGGGACAGCCGCGAGGCGTACACGTCCAACAGTGCGACGCCCGAGCAGGATTCGCGTTTCCAGCGCTTGCGTGCCCTGATGGAAACCGATCCCGAGTGGCACGACGGCGAGATCGTCGCCTCGAACTAGCGTCAGAGGCCTCAAGCATTCGTGCAGAGGAGGCTTGTCTAGCTGGCGCGGTGCCTCGTCGCCCTTGGCACGCCCGAAGCTGGGGAGCCCTTGCGCGAAGCTCGAGAGCTCTTCAGCTCGATGGGCTACGGTCCGGCCGTCACGGAAACCCAAGCCTTGCTGCAACGATTGGTGGCGCCAACCTCATAGATACAGAATTGGTTGCCGTTCCCGGCGCGCCTCGCCGATCAACCGGAGCGGCGGACCATCGGCGCCAGGAGTGCGATCAACGCGCAGCAGACAACCACCACGATCAACGCACGCGTGAGGGTGAACGCCTGAGCGACGAAACCAATCAACGGAGGGCCGGCGAGGAGGCCTGCGTAGCCGGCTNNCAGGGACCTCGATCGACCAGCGGCGCTGAAGATCGTTGGGACCACGTTGGCGAGACCGAGGCCGATCAAACCGAATCCGCCGACAGCGAACGCAGGCCGGCTAAGGAGCAAGGTCGCGGTCAAGCCGAGAGCAGCGAGGGCACCTCCGATGCGCAAGAGCTGCGTCGCGCCCATGCGGCTCGTCAGCCAGTCGCCGCTCAAGCGTCCCACAGCCATCGCCACCGAGAACGCCGCGAATGCAGTTGCCGCGAAGGCTGCGTCCGTCCCGAGCGATTTGTGGAGATACACGGCGCTCCAATCGCCGCTGGCTCCCTCTGCCAGGAGACTGCAGAAAGCCATCAGTCCGAGCGCCGCCAGTGGCACGGACAGCCTCACACCCCGTGCCCGCGCCCTCTGTGGACTGCTCGCCGTGTGCGGTTGTGTCGGTGGAAGCCACTGGTGCGCGGCGATGGCGGCGGCACCGAGCAGGAGTGCAGGCGCGAGCGCGCGGTCGAACGGTGCGACGCCGAGCGCCGCGAGCGCGCCACTTGTGAGTGCGCCCACGAACCCTCCAATGCTGTAGAAGCCGTGGAATGTCGACATGAGAGGCCTCTGATACAAGGCCTCGACGACTGAGCCATGGATGTTCATCGCGACGTCCATCGTTGCGAGGGCAGCGCCAAAGACGACTAAGGTGAGGGCAAGCACCGGGAGCGTCGGCGCCAAAGGCAGGAGCGGCAGGACGACGCAGCCGACGATTGCGGCCAGCGTCACGACTCTCCGGCCGCCCGCTCGTCCGACCAGCCAGCCCGTCGAGGGCGTGGAAATCACCGCACCAACCGCCACGCCAAGCAGAGCAATGCCGAGCTCGCCGGCATTCAAAGCGAGCTTCTGCTGCACGGCAGGTATGAGCGGCACCCAGGTTGCCAGGGCCGCGCCATTGACAAAGAACATGGTCAGCACGGCACCACGCGCGGATCGATGGCGCGTCAGAGATTCCTCAGCCAGACTGCTTCCAGGGATCACCCGTGACTTACTGGCAATGCCGAATCCCGTCAGGAGCTAGCGGAGTTGCGACGCCTCGGCCTTCATCCATTCGAGGCTGGTCGCGGTGTGCACAAGTGGGCGGGACGCAAGACCGACAAAGCCTTCATATCCTAGCGGGGCGCTGCCTACACCCAGGACGAGACACTCCACCGGCGCTCACGCCATCCAAGCTTGTTCAGAAAGTGCCTCGCTCCACCAGCTCGTCAGCTGCACATACTCGAACGCCTCGCTCATCGCTGCGCACCCGCCACAAGGTGCGCGAGGACGGGTAGGCTTCCGACGTGGCCGAGCCGAACTTGCTCTACTACGGCGACAACCTCGACGTGCCGACACGGCAGGTCAAGGAAGCGGACTCTTACCAGCATAACGACAAGCCTGCGTGAGCTGGGCATCGACGCAGCGAAGGCGACTGCCGCGTTCAGCCTTCGTGTTGATGGTCACCGCGCTGGCGTGCGCGATCGTGATCTCGCGCCGCGTGGACGCATTCACCAGCGCCCAGTTCTATGCAGAGGACGGGTCGAAATGGTTCTCGGATGCGTACGCTCACGGCCCGTTGGGTGCGCTCCTCCTCTCGTACAACGGGTACTTCCAGCTCATTTCGCGGCTGGGTCCGGTTGTTGCGGCTCCGTTCAACATCCTGTACGCACCACTGATCTACAACATCATCGGTCTGCTCGTGCAGGTGGCTCCAGTTGCGTTTCTCCTGAGCTCGCGCTTCGATACGGTGGTCCCGTCATTAAGAGCGCGGCTCGCCATTTGCGCCGTCTACGTCCTGATGCCGTCCACCGAGCTCAACGTCGACATCACGACGGCCCAGTTCCATCTGCTCGTGCTGGCCGTGCTTGTTATCGTCGCCCCGGAGCCGAGGCGCTGGTACTGGACGGCGTTCGATGTCATGGTCGTGGTGTTGTGCGGATTGTCGGGGCCGTTTGCATACGTCCTGGCTCCGGTAGCGGCCTTATGGTTCATCGTGAGGCGGCGACGGTTCACCCTCGTGCTCCTCACACTGCTCGTGGCGGCGATACCGATCCAGCTGTATGCCGGACTCACGTCCCCACGACCGCACGCGGCACTCGGCGCGAGCGCGCACAACCTGATACTGATCATCAGCGACCGCATCATCCTGGCCGGCTCGTTCGCCGAGGAGGGCGGAACGCACGTGGTGCTTGCGAACACCTCGCACGGCGCGTTGCTCGGCGCGGTGATCTGCGTTCTCGCCCTGCCGATTGTGGTTCTCGCCGCGTTGCGAGCGCCGTGGGAGCTCAGGATTTTCGGTTTGACCGCGCTCGGGATCGCAGCAAGCGGACTGGCCTCACCGCTTGTATCGGGTCACGATGCGTGGGCGATGTTGATCGTGTCACGAGCCGGCGAGCGCTATTTCCTTCTGGCGCAGGTTGCCTGGGTCGTCACGGTTGTGTGGGCGGCGTGCCGTCTGCCGCGTACCTGGATGACGCAGGCGGCATGGGCCGTATGCGCTGTGGCGTTTGCTTCCGGCTTGATCACGGCGTGGGGATATCCGCCATTTCCGGATTATCACTGGGCGCAGGAAGCCCGCTCGATCACGACGGCGTCTCCAGGGACAAGGCTCCAGCTGCCCATCCCGCCGGGGGGCGGGTGGTCGATCTATGTCACCGTGAAGTGAATCTTCAGGAGAGTGATGCCACCCAGACGGCAATCTGAGAGC
>PKYW01000066.1:0-24724 GCA_003132805.1 Candidatus Dormiibacterota bacterium
GGTGGCGCTGATCACCGAGGCGACCAACGCCCGGTCCCACGCGGCATACCGGCACGCCGGCATGCGCGTCTCCGGCGAGCCATTCCTCGACACCGACCTGCGCGGCGGTCAGCGTGTCGAATCGATCCTCATGATCCGCGACCGGCCTGACGGAACAGCTGGCGGGCGATGATCTCGCGCTGCACCTCGGAGGCCCCCTCGTAGATGCGAGTGCCGCGCACGTCGCGGTAGAGGTGCTCGAGGAGGTGTCCGCGCACCAAGGCGCGGGCGCCGTGCACCTGGATCGCAACGTCGATGGCGAACATCGCTGTCTCGGTGGCGAAGAGCTTCGCCATCGCCGCCGCCTCGGTGTTCGGGGTGATACCCGCGTCATGGGCCGCCGCGGCCGAATGGACCAGGAGGCGCGAGGCCTGAACGCGGGTCGCCACGTCGGCGAGCTGATGGCTCACCCCCTGGAGCGCTGACAGCGGCCTGCCGAAGGCCTGGCGTTCGGCGGCATAGGCCACCGCCGTGTCGAGGGCGGCCTGGGCCATGCCCACGGCGCAGGCCCCGACGCTGGGGCGGAACAGATCGAGTGTCCGCATCGCAACCCCGAATCCGTGGTCGACCTCGCCGACCACGTTCTCCATCGGCAGGGCAACGCCGTCGAAGCGGAGCCTGCCGATCGGGTGGTCGGCGACAAACGGGATGGCTTCACCGGAGAGCCCCCGGCTGTCCCGCGGAACCGCGAAGGCCGTGATGCCCCGTGAGCCCGCGCCGGGCGTGGTGCGGGCGAAGACCGTGTAGATGTCCGCATCCGGCGCGTTGGAGATGAACACCTTCTCGCCCGAGAGGCGGAACCCGTCGCCGTCACGTTCGGCGACGAGCGCCAGCGCAGCTACGTCGGATCCGGCGTCCGGCTCGGTCAGGGCGAACGCGGCAACGGCTTCCCCGGAGGCGACCCTGGGGATCCATCGGTCGACGACCTCCGTGCGGCCGGCCGCCAGGATCGGATGGGCACCCAGCCCCTGGAGCGCAAAGGCGGTCTCGGCTGCCGTCGAATACCGCGCCAGGCCCTCGCGGACCAGGCAGAGGGTGAGCGCCGGGACCTCGCGTCCACGTTCGAGCACCTCGGGGACGAGCCCGTGCGTCGAGAGGGCGGCGACGAGGTCGCGGTTGACCCGGCCGGGCTCGCCGGCGTTCGCGATTGGTTCCAGAACATCGCGAGCCAGCGTCTCGCTCCGGGCCAGCAGGTCGCGATGGGCCGCGGTCAGGTGCGCATAGGTGGCGCTCACGGGATCACGGCGACGCCGATCAGCTCGACCAGGGCACTCGGGTCGAACAGCTCCGCCACGCCGAGTGCCGCCATGGCGGGATATCGGCGACCGAAGTGCGTGCGCCAGACACTCCCCAGCTCGGTGAGCGACGCGCGGTATGCGGCGATGTCGGTCACGAAGATCTGCAAGGAGACGAGGTCGTCCGGCTGCCCGCCGGCGGCCTGGAGCGCGGCAACGAGGTTGCGCGCCGCAAGGTCGAACTGCTCGACGATGGTCGTGCCGAAGATCGTCCCGTCCGGCGCCTGGGCGGTCTGGCCGCCGAGGTACACCGTCCGACCCGGCGCGGCGATCACCGCGTGGGCGTAGCCGACCGGGGCTGGGAGATCGGTCGCGGTGACGATCTCGTGCTCGGCGTGGCTCATCGGCCCTCCCAGACGGGCGCCCGCCCCTCGGTCCAGGCTCGGTGGTATTCGGCATGGTCGTGGCTGCCCATGAGCAGCGCCTGGGTCATGGCGTCCAGCTCGAGCGAGCCGGTCAACCCCATATCGAGCTCGCGGGTGAGCAGCACCTTGGTCGTGGAGTAGGCGAGCGCGGGGCCGTCGGCGAGCCGGCGAGCCATGGCCGTCGCGGCGCCGGCGAGTTCGCCGTCGTCGACGACGACGGTCGCGAGCCCGATCTCGAGCGCACGGTCGGCGTCCACCGTGTCGCCGAGCAGGAGCAACTCGCTGGCGCGCCCGAACCCGATCACACGGGGCAGCAGGTACGCGGAGCCCATGTCGGCGCCCGCGAGGCCGACCTTGGTGAACAGGAAGGCGAAGCGCGCGGATCGAGCCAGGAGACGGATGTCGGCGGCGAGGGCGATCACCGCTCCGGCGCCGGCGGCGATGCCGTTGACCGCGGCGATCACCGGGAGCGGGCACTCGCGAAGCGCCCGAACCACCGATCCGGTCATGCGCGTGAACTCGAGCAGATCACCGGCCTGCATCGACTGCAGCGCGCCGATGATCTCGACAACGTCACCGCCCGAGCAGAACCCCCGGCCGGATCCGGTGATGACAACGACACTGGCATCGCCGCGGTGGGGCAGCTCGGTGAGCAGGTCGCGGAGGTCCGCGTAGACGTCGAAGGTCAGCGCGCCGAGCTTCTCGGGACGCGTCAGCGTGACTGTTGCCACGCCATCCGCGATGCCGAAGTCAAAGTGCTGCCAGCGTTCGGTGAACCCGGCTGACGCCCGGAATCGAGTCAACTCGGCCTGCCTCCCGCGCCGCCTGCGGGCGCGAGCCCGCGCAGCGCGCTGCGATCGACCTTGCCCGAGCCGGTGCGCGGGAGCACCGCGACGAGGCGCACCTCGCGCGGGACCTTGTGCGGCGAGAGGCGCTCGCGTACGAATCCCTGGAGCTCCTCCGGGGTGGCCGCCGAGTTTGCCGCGAGCACCACCCAGGCCTGACCGAAGGTGAGCCCGTCGCGCTCTGCCGCGATCACAGCGCACTCGACGACGTCGGAGTGGGTTGCGAGGCAGCGCTCGATCTCGGCGGGTGCCACCCAGATGCCGCCAACCTTGAGCAGGTCGTCGGCTCGTCCGCGGTAGGCGAAGAAACCGGCGGCATCGCGCTCCACGAGGTCGCCGCTCATCACCAGCCCGTCGGCGAAGGTGCGCGCCGACGCGTCCTCGTCCTCCCAGTACATCAGGGCTGCGCTCTCCCCACGGATCCAGAGCCGGCCGGTCTCCCCGTCGGGGAGTGGACGGCCATCATCGTCGACCACCAGGCCCTCGTACCCGGGGACGACCTCGCCGATGCTTCCCGGGCGGACGCGACCCGGCCGGTTCGAGATGTAGATGTGGTACGCCTCGGAGGATCCGATGCCGTCGAGCACCTCGACGCCGAAGGCGTCGTTCCAGCGGTGGTGCAGCGGCTCCGGGAGTGCCTCGCCGGCGGACGTGCAGAGGCGCAGGCAGGTCAGATCCTGGGTGGCGGCGCTCGGATGATCGAGCATCGCCTGCATCATCGTGGGCACGTTGACGAGGATCGACGGCCGGTGCCTCGCGATCAGCTCGAAGATCAGCTCGGGCGTTGTCCGGTCCGCGAAGATCACCCCGGTGGCGCCGACCCCGAAGGGAAAGAGCGCGGCGAGATCGCGCGCATAGCCGAAGAACAGCTTCGGCACCGGGAGGACGACATCGTCGGAGCGGATGTCGAGCACGCCACGCGCGTAGGCCTCGTAGCTGAAGAGCGGGCTCCGAGCCGCGTGGGCGCACGCCTTCGGCTTGCCCGTGCTGCCGGTGGTGAATTTCCAGATCGCGATGTCGTCAGGCATCGCCGGCGCAGCCTCGAGCGCGGCCGGCTGGCGCGAGACCACTGCATCGAATGACACCTCGCCATCGCGCAGCTCCGCGTCACGAGCATCGATCACCAGCAGGGTCGGGCGTGCACGCCTCCCAGCCGACGCCTCCCGAACGCGCTCGAGCGTCACCCCGTCGACGACGACGACTGTGGCGGCCGTGTAGTCGAGGTAATAGGCGTAGTCCTTCGGCTGGAGGAACGTGTACACCTCCGCGGTCACGGCCCCGATCTTCTGGACGGCGTACCAGGTCGCCACGAACTCGATGGAGTCGGTGAGCGCGAGGAGCACTCGCTCGCGGGGCTCGACGCCGAGCTCGAGGAGCGCGTTGCCAACGCGGTTGCTGAGATCGGCGAGCTCCACATAGGTGCAGCTGCCCGCCGGGCCGGTGAGCGCAGTTCGCTCTCCCCGCCCCTCGGCGACGTTGCGGTCGAGGAAGGCGGTGGCCAGGTTCACCGCAGGCCGCTCGCCAACTGTGCTCACGCCCGCGTCGCGGCCTCGACACGTTCGCGGATCAGGTCGACCAGGAGCCGGCTGAGCGTGGCGAGGGTCTCCCCGCCCTCGGCGGCGGTTGCCTCGGCCGGCGCACCGCAGTAGGCCCGGTCCATGCCCATGGCGAGGAAGTCGGTCTGCCCGGCCGCCATCGCGGCGGGCATGTCCAGCTCATAGGCGGGGAGGCGCCGCATCGTCTCCGCCTCCACCAGCTCAGGGCGGCTGGAGAGCACCAGCGAAGTCTCATAGCGCCCGGCATGGGCCGCGCCCCGCTGGAACTCAGCAGTCAGCTGCTCGGCAACCGCCCTCCGAGTGAGGTCGAGAAAGCCCACCCCCGCAGCCTCGGCAGCGTTTCGCAGGGTGGCGACGTGTGCCGGTTCGAAATGGCTGTTGACGATCACGACGTGGCCAAAGCCCTGGGCGCGCAAGGACGCGCACACCTCGACGACCATGGCGTGCAGCGTGCTCTCGCTTATCGTGATCGCACCGGTGAACGCGGCCGAATACCTGGTCACGCCGAAGGCGATCTCGGGGAGCACGAACGCACGCACGCCCGGGTCGTCGCCGAGCGAGATGGCCGCTCGCTCGCAGATCGCCGCGGAGATGATCGAGTCGGTTCCCAGCGGCGCGTGCGGACCGTGTGGCTCCACCGCACCGATGGGCAGCAGCAGCACCGGAACCTGGCCGCTGTCGAGCAGCGCCCTCGCGCGCGGTGAGGTCAGATCGGCGAAATAGATCGATGCAGGCATGCTGAGGACGCCACATTCACGACGGTCCACACTTTACAGTTGCGCCCAGACTCACATGCGAATTGCGGTTGTCGGGGGCGGGCCGGGCGGGCTGTACTTTGCGGCGCTCACCAAACAGCTCGATCCCGGCCACGAGATCACCGTCTGGGAACGCAACGCGGATGACGACACCTTCGGGTTCGGCGTGGTGTTCTCCGATGAGACGCTCGGCGGCATCGAGCATGCCGACCCGGCGATCCATGAGTCGATGTCGCGTGAGTTCGCCAGGTGGGACGACATCGACATCCATTACCGCGGACAGGTGATCACGTCGGGTGGCCACGGTTTCGCCGCGATGAGCCGCAAACGCCTGCTCCAGATCCTGCACGGGCGCTGTCTCGAGCTCGGCGTGACGCTGCGATTCAACAGTGAGGCCCCCGACGTGGGTGAGCTGGCTCAAACACACGACCTCGTGGTGGGTGCGGACGGCGTCAATTCGACGATACGGAACCGGTATGCGGAGACGTTTCGCCCGAGCCTCGATGTGCGCCGCTGCAAGTTCATGTGGCTCGGGACCGACCTCGTCTTCGACGCCTTCAAGTTCTACATCGTCGAGACGCCGTACGGGATCATGCAGATTCACGGGTATCCGTACGACGCCACCGGCAGCACGTTCATCGTGGAGATGCACGACGAGGTCTGGCGCAGCGCCGGCTTCGAAGCGCTCGACCGCCGGGGGTTGGCGCCCGGTGAGAGCGACGTCGCGAGCATTGCCGAGATCCGCAGTCTGTTCGCTCCCATCCTCGACGGTCACGCAGTGCATGCGAACAACTCGAAATGGATCAGCTTCACCACGGTGCGCAACGAGCGCTGGCACCACGACAACGTCGTGATCCTCGGCGACGCCGCGCACACCGCGCATTTCTCGATCGGGTCCGGTACGAAGCTCGCCATGGAGGACGCGCTTGCGCTCGCCGCGTGCCTGCACGAGAGCCGGAGCGTCGCAGTCGCGCTCGATGCGTATGAGGCCGAGCGGAAACCCGTTGTGGTGTCGACACAGCGTGCCGCGCAGGCGAGCCTCGAATGGTTCGAGCATCTCGGCCAGTACGTCCACCAGGACCCGATGCAGTTCGCATTCAACATCCTGACCCGGAGCCGCCGGGTCACGTATGACAATCTGCGCCTCCGCGACCCGGAATTCGTGCGTGATGTCGATGCCTGGTTCGCGAGCCAGGCCAACGGACACCAGCGTGGCAACACAGGAACGGTGACCCCGCCCATGTTCGAGCCGTTCCGGTTGCGTGACCTCGAGCTGAAGAACCGGGTCATCGTGTCGGCGATGGACATGTACTCGGCAGTCGATGGCATGCCCAACGACTTTCACCTCGTGAACACCGGGAGCAAGGCACTCGGCGGTGCGGCGCTCGTCATGACCGAGATGGTCTGCGTCTCCGCGGCCGGCAGGATCACGCCGGGCTGCGCCGGGATGTACGCACCCGAGCACGAGGCCGGCTGGCGGCGAATCGTTGACTTCGTGCATGACCGAACGAGCGCGCGCATCGGACTCCAGCTCGGACACTCCGGACGCAAGGGCTCGACGCGACTGATGTGGGAGGGCATGGACGAGCCACTCCCGGAGGACAACTGGGAGATCGTCGCGCCCTCACCGGTTCGATATGCACCCGCCAACCAGGTCCCGCACGAGCTCACCACCGATGAGATGGCGCAGATCCTCGAGGAGTTCGTTCGCGCGGCCGAGGCCGGCGAGCGCGCTGGGTTCGATCTCCTCGAGCTGCACTGCGCACACGGGTATCTCCTCTCGAGCTTCATCTCACCGATCTCGAGTCAACGATCCGACACGTACGGCGGTGCGCTCGAGAATCGCATGCGCTTCCCGCTCGAGGTCTTCGACGCGATGCGCGCGGTGTGGCCCGCAAACAAGCCGATGACAGTGCGCATCTCTGCCACCGACTGGTATCCCGGTGGCATCGATGGCGACGATGCTGTTGCGATCGCCCGTGCATTTGCGGAGCACGGCGCCGATGCCATCGACGTGTCGACCGGCCAGGTGACCAGGGATGAGCGGCCGGCGTTCGGCCGTTCGTACCAGACGCCTTACGCTGACCGCATTCGCAACGAGGTGGGCATCGCGACCATCGCCGTCGGAGTCATCTCGTCGCATGACGACGTGAACTCACTGATCCTCGCCGGCCGGGCCGACCTCTGCGCGCTCGCCCGCGCTCACCTGTACGACCCGCAGTGGACGCTCCACGCAGCCGCGGATCAGGGTTACGCCGGACCGGGTGCTGAATGGCCGGATCCATTCAAGGCCGGCAGCCGCAAGCCCCAGGGTGGTCGCACCGACGGGCCAAAACCGAGGCTCCAGCTCATCCGTGAAGGGGAGGCGCAGACGCGGCACAGCCGCTGGCGGCCCGGCTGAGCCGGATTACGCCGGTTGCGTAAGCGCGGTCGTGACGCTGTCGAAGAACCACTTGCGCTCGCGCGTCTGAAAGAAGAGATGGCCGCCGCCGAAGGTGACGAGCGTCGAGCCGTCAATTCCGCGCCGCACCACCTCAGCCTCACGGAGCGGGGCGATCTTGTCGCGACGCCCGTGCAGGATGGTGGTCGGGACGTGGATCGCACTCAGGCGATCCACGCAGTCGTACGAGCGGGACGCCTCGCGCTGCCGGGTGAACGCGTAGCGCGGCTGCGGATGTTTGCCGCGAAAGATCAGACCTGACAAGGAGCTGAGCATCTCCATGCGCGACATGGACGTGAGCGGTCTCGCCGACGCCATGGTGCTCACCAGGATCAGCTGCGCGACGCGATCCGGGTGCTCGAGCGCCAGGTCCAGCGCCACCCGGCCACCCATCGAAATCCCCAGGATCGTCGCGTTCGACAGGCCGACCGTCTCCATGAGCGCGTCGGTGTCGTTGGCCATCATCGGGATCGTGTATGGGGCGTCCGGCTTATCGGTGCGTCCCGCGCCGCGGTTGTCGAAGGCGAGCACGCGGTGGGTCTGTGCGCACCAGTCGGTGAGCCAGGCCCACTGCGAGAGATCGCTGCCCAGACCGCCGATCAACACCAGCGGCTCACCGGCCCCGTGCAGCTCGTAGTACATGTCGATGTCGCCGGCGTGCGTGACTGGCATGGTCAGATCCCCAGGTATGCGCTGCTCAGCGCGACCCGCTCGCGCTGTGGCTCAGATCCTCCTCGATCCCGCGTGCGGCGGCAAGCAGGTGCGGCAGGAACTCGCCACGCACCAGGTCTGCGCTCCCACGGCTCACCGGCGAGGAGACATTGACCGCGGCGATCACCCGTCCTGACGAGTCATTGATCGGTGCCGCGATGGCCCGCAGCCCCTCCTCGAGCTCCTCGTCGACGAACGCCCAGCCCTGGTCGCGCACCAGGAGGAGCTCCGCACGCAGTGCCGGGACATCGGTAACGGTACGAGCCGTGAGCCGGCGCAGTTCGACAGTGGCGAAGTACCCGTCGAGCCAGTCGTCGCTCTGACCGGCGAGCAGGACTCGACCCATCGACGTCGCATAGGCCGGGAACCGCGTGCCGACGCTGATGGTGATGGTCATGATCCTGCGTGTCGGCACGCGGGCGACGTAGACGACGTCGTCGGCGTCGAGCACCGAGACCGACGACGATTCTCGAAGAATGCCCACGAGTCGTTCGAGATGCGGCTGGGCCACCTCGTGCAGGCTGAGGCTGGACAGATACGCATAGCCGAGCTCGAGCACGCGCGGACGCAGCGCGAAGAGCCGCCCGTTGCTGCGCACGTACCCGAGCTCCGACAGCGTGCGCAGGAACCGACGCGCCGATGCGCGCGTCAACCCCGCCGCGCGCGCGACCTCGCTGAGCGTGAGCTCCGGGTGTTCCGCGTCGAAGGCACGAATGACCGCCAGCCCGCGCTCCAGCGACTGTACGAAGTCCGTGCCGATACCACGATCGACACGCGCGACCGGCGGTTGGTCGACGTCGGTCACGTCGACTCCGCGGACGATCCGGGCTCGGCCAGCACATCGCGAGCGATGCTGAACGCGCGGTTGGCGCGCGGGACGCCCGCGTATGCCGCGACCTGGAGCAGGACTTCCTTGATCTCGTTGACGCTGACACCGTTGCGCCGGGCCGCGCGCACGTGGAGCACGAGCTCGTGCTCCATACCCTGGGCGGCCAGCATCGCAATCGTGATGCAGCTGCGCGTGCGCCGGTCGAGTCCTGGACGCGACCAGACCGCCCCCCACACGGAGCGCGTGATGTACTCCTGAAAATCGGCGGTGAACGTGTCGGCGCCCGTCATCGCGCGGTCCACGTGCTCGTCACCGAGGACCTCGCGCCGGGTGGCCATCCCCTGATCTCGAATGTCGTCGCTCACGCCACACCTCCATCGGTATCTTCGAGATGCTCGAGCACCAGTCGATTGACGATCTCCGGCTGCTCGACGTTCACCAGGTGCGACGCATCTGGGACCACCGCCACGCTCGCGTCGCGGAGCGAGGCGCCGAACATGACCGCGCTCGCCGCTGGGACGACCGGATCCTCAGTGCCGGCGATGAGCAGCGTTCGCGCATGGATCTTGTGTATGTCGGTGCGCAGGTCACAGGTCGCGATCGCCTCGCAGCAACTCGCGTAGCCTTCGGCGCTCATTCCCTCCAGCGCATCCGTGAATCGCCGCAGCGTCGATGGATGTTCCTCCGCGAAGTGCGGCGTGAACCAGCGGGCCACCACGCCGGAGGCGACCGGCTTGATGCCGTCCGCTCGGACTGCGGCGGCACGCTCGATGTACCTGTCCGCCGGCTGCAGGCGTGACAGCGAGGCAATCGCGATCAGCGTGTTGATCCGCGACGGATGATGTGCCGCGAGCCAGAGTCCCACCAGCCCGCCCAGCGACAGGCCGCAGAATCCCACCGATGTGAGGCCGAGCTTGTCCAGCAGCGCAAGCACGTCCGAGCCGAGCTCGGCGACGCTGTACGGACCGGGCGGTGCCGGCGATTCGCCCAGCCCGCGATGGTCGTACAGGAGCAGCGAGTACCGGTCGCCGAGCGAATGCTGACTCTCCCACATCGCGCGCGATGTGCCGAGCGCGCTGCTCATCACCAGCACCGGCTTGTCACGATCACCGATCCACGAGTACGCGACTTCCACGCTCATCGCTGCGGACCGGTGTCGCGATGCGCGTCGCCTGCGCGCCCGATGAGCTCGTCGATCGAACCGAGATAGCCTGCAGGATCGAGCGCTGCGGTGATCTGTCCTTTGGAGAGGTGCTTTCGCACGTCAGGATCGTTGCGGACCACGTCTGTGAACTGGAGGTGGTGCTCGATCGACTCCTCGCTGCAGCGACGCACGATGTCAAGTGCGATGGCGCGCCCAGCGCGACGCGAGAGCTCGAGCGCGAGGTGCTCCGCCATCGCCAGGCCACCGTCGTCAGCGAGGTTCTCCGCCATGCGCGCCGGGTTGATCCGCAGCGAGCTCAGCAACGCCGACGCGTGATGACTTGCGCCGCCAGTGATGCGGAGCAGGTCGCGAATTGCATCCCACTCCGCGTGCCACGCGCCCGTTGCACGCTCGTGCTCCTGAACCATGGTGCTGAACAGCGTTCCGACCAGCCCCGGTGCACGCGCCGCCGAAGCGAGAACGAGCACGGCCCGAACCGGATTTCGCTTCTGTGGCAACGTCGATGATGTGCCAGGGTCCGCTTCCTCTGCCTCGGCGATCTCCGCCTGCGCGAGCAGCGTGATGTCGCGTGCGATCTTGCCGAGAACGCCGACAGCCGTTCCGAGCGCGCCGGCGAGCTCTGCGATCCGGGTGCGATCCGTGTGCCACGGGAGCGCGGGCTCGACGAGCCCGAGGCGCGTGGCAAGACGGTGCGCGATGTCGACGCCGGCGCCCTCCAGTGACGCGAGCGTTCCCGCTGCGCCGCCGAATTGCACGGCCAGACGTTCGAAGCGCACACGTCGCAGCAGCACGCGTGCCTCGTCCACGCTCACCATCCAGGCGGCAGCTTTGTAGCCCAACGTCGTCGGGACTGCCGGCTGCAGCAGCGTCCTCGCGGTGATGAGCGTATGACCGTGCGTCTCCATCAGGCCGGCACACGCAGACGACAGCTGGGACAGGTCGTCGAGGATCACGTCGATCGCCCGCCGCGCAATCAATGAAAGGGATGTGTCGATGACGTCCTGACTGGTGGCGCCCAGGTGGACGTACTCTCGCGCCTCCGGGGAGACGGCGTCCATCAACGCTCGCACCAGCGGCGCCGCGGGGTTGCCCGAGCCCACGGAGCGGCGTCCGATCTCCGCCATGTCAAAGGAGTCGGCGCGGCATGCGGCGGCGATCTCGGCCGCAAGCGGTACGGGAACCAGCCCGGCGTCCGCCTCCGACTCCGCCAGCCCCGCTTCGAAATCGAGCATCGCCTGCAGCCAGGACTCGTCGCTCACCGCCGCATCCACAGCGGCGCTGCCGAAGAGCGGATCGACGATGCCCTCAGCGATCGAAGAAGACGGTCTCACGCTCGCCTTGGAGGTGGATGTCAAATCGAAGACCGCCTTCCTCTCGCACCGCCATGAGCGTCGCACGCTCGTCAGGAGCGAGGGTTCGCAGCACCGGGTCCGCATCGTTCGCCGCGTGCTCGTCGGGGAAATACATCCGCGTCACAAGCCGCGTGAGCAATCCCCGCGCGAAGACGGAAACATCGAGGTGCGGCGCGCCGTTCGCGGCGCCGTCCTGCCCCGGCTTGCTGGTGACGATGGCGAAGTGCCCTTCGTCGTCGGTCGCGCAGCGCCCGGCGCCTTCCGGCTGCCAGGTCTCGATGAGCGCGTCCGGCACGGGCTCACCGGCGCCGTCGAACACCTGGCCCGAGATGCGCACCGATCCGGGCATCCCCTCACCGACGACGTGCGATCCGATGGTGGTCGAGAGCCCGATTCGGAAGAACGGCCCGACGGTTTGCGAGGGCGTGAGCGGCAGCGTCATTCCGGCGCATCATCGTCGAGCGGGGTGGCATCGCGCCCCGCCACCACGATGTCCCACGCATAGCCGAGCGACCACTCCGGCTGAGTGAGCTCGAGCGACCACCGAGCAACGAGTCGCTGCCGTGCATCCGGGTCCGGCACCGAGTTGAAGATCGGGTCCTGATCGAAGAGCGGGTCGCCTGGGAAGTACATCTGGGTCACAAGACGTTGCGCGATTGCGGGCGTGAACACCGAGAAGTGCACGTGCGCCGGCCGCCACGCGTTGGGATGGTTGCGCCATGGGTACGCGCCCGGCTTGATGGTGACGAACCGGTAGCCACCGTCAGCGTCGGTGAGACAGCGGCCGGCGCCGCTGAAGTTGGGATCGAGCGGTGCGGGATGCTGATCAGAGAGGTGCGCGTAGCGGCCCGCTGCATTCGCCTGCCAGACCTCGATGAGCGCGCCGGCGACCGGGTTCCCGTCCTCGTCGAGGACTCGCCCGCTGATGCTGATCCGCTCGCCGAGCGGGTCGCCGTCGTGCTGCCGGGTCAGGTCGTGGTCGAGAGGTCCAATGGTCTCGCCGGCGAGCAGTGGTGCGCTGAGCTCGCCAAGTCTCGCCGAGAGCACGCGCAGCGGCTGTTTCGGCGCCCGCAGCGCCGTTGATCCATATGCAGGAAAGTCGTTGGGCGGATGGACGGATCGAGTCGACGTCGTCACTCAGCCCTCCAGCACCACGGCGAGCCCCTGGCCCACACCGATGCAGATCGCGGCGAGACCGTAGCCGCCACCCCGCCGGTGCAACTCGTGTGCGAGCGAGCCGATGATCCGCGCTCCCGAACAGCCGATGGGATGACCGATCGCGATCGCGCCGCCATGCGGATTCACCTTCTCCGGGTCGAGGTCGGGCCACTCGCGCAGGCAGGCAAGCGACTGCGCCGCGAACGCCTCGTTCAGCTCGACGACGGCGAGATCCTTCCACGCGATGCCTGCGCGACTGAGCGCCGTATTGGCCGCGGCGACCGGGCCGATCCCGTACAGCGGTGGCTCGACCGCGCTGACGGCACGGGCGACGATGCGCGCCAGCGGCTCGCGACCCGCACGCCGTGCGCCGTCGGCGTCGGCGAGCAGCACCGCCGCGGCACCGTCGTTGAGTGGCGATGCGTTTCCAGCGGTGACAGTACCGTCCTGGCGGAAGGCCGGACGGAGCTTCGCAAGTGCTTCGATCGAGCTGTCAGCACGGATGCACTCGTCGCGAGCGAGGTCGACTCCCTCCACCGGTAGTACCTCGCCGGCGTAGCGTCCATCGTCCCACGCGGCGGATGCCTGGCGATGGCTGCGCACTGCGAACGCGTCCTGCTCCTCACGGCTGATCGAGTACTTCGACGCCAGCAACTCCGCACCCTCGCCGAGTGAGATCGTCCAGCTCGCCGGCATGCGCGGATTGACGATGCGCCAGCCGAGGGTGGTCGACCACATGGTCTCGTTGGTGCGCGGGTAGCCGCGCTCCGGCTTGAGCATCACCCAGGGGGCGCGGCTCATCGACTCCACCCCACCGGCGATGCACACCGAATGGTCACCCACGGCAATCGCGCGACTCGCTGCGATCACCGCCTCGAGCCCGGAGCCGCACAGCCGGTTCACGGTCGTGCCCGGCACGCTCGGTGGCACGCCGGCGAGCAGCAGCGCCATGCGCGCGACGTTGCGATTGTCCTCGCCGGCGCCGTTGTTGTCCCCGAAGACCACGTCACCGATCGCTGCCGGGTCGAGGCTCGGACTCCGCTGCACGAGTCCCGAGATCACCCCCGCGGCGAGATCGTCGGGGCGCACGCCGGCGAGCGCGCCACCGTGCCGGCCGATCGGCGTGCGCACCGCATCCAGGATGAAGACGTCCTCGCTCACGCGCCCTTGGTCGCCTCGAGACGGCGCAGCACCGTGAGCTCTTCCTCCGTCGGCGGGTCCGTGGTCGTCAGGCCGGGCGACACCGCGAGTGGCCAGCCGGTCGCGGCTCGCGCGTCCTCGGCCGTCGATCCGTTATGGACGCTCACCAGGGTGAGCTCGCAGGTTTCGGGGTCGGGGGTGAGGATGCCGAAGTCGGTGATGACCACACGCGGTCCGGAGCCGCTGAGACCGAGGCGCTGACGGTCGCCGGGGCCCTGGCCGAAACCCACTGACGTGATGAAGTCGACGCGATCCACGAACGTCCTCGGGGTCTGGCGCAGCACCACGACCACCTCACGGCAGGAGGCGGCGATCTCGGGAGCGCCCCCCGCACCGGGGAGGCGCACCTTCGGGTGGCGGTAGTCGGCGCCGATCACAGTGGTGTTGATATTGGCGTAGCGGTCGATCTGGGCCGCGCTGAGGAAGCCGACGTCGATCCGGCCCGGCTGCAGCCAGTAGTTGAAGACCTCGGGGACGCTCACCACTGCGTCCGCGGTCTCCGCAAGGATGCCATCGCCGATCGACAGCGGCAGGCGGCCAGGCTTGGCGCCGAGCGTTCCCGACTCGTAGATGAGCACCACATCGGGTGCGCTGGTCACACGCGCGAGGTTGGCCGCGGTGCTCGGCAGCCCGATGCCGACAAAACAGACGGTGCCGTTGTGCAGCTGGCGTGCAGCGGCGACGGTCATCATCTCGTCGGAGGTGTACGCGGCGGTCACGCCGCCGGCGCCCTGCGCATCACGTTCTCGTCCATCCAGCGCAGGAAGGTGTCGCGGTCCTTGCTGATCGCGTCCCACTCCGTGTAGAAGGCGTTGTCGCGCAAGGAATATCCCTGCGCGTAGGACGGGTGCGACCCTCCCGGAGCCACGGCGACGTACGTGGTTGCGAAGGACGGGAGCACGACCTCCTGTGGCTGGGGATCGAGGCTGTCGACGATCTCCTCGACGGTGATCAGCGATCGTTTTGCGGCGAGCACGGCTTCCTTCTGCACACCGAGGATCCCCCACATCTGCACGTTGCCCTTCCGGTCGGCGCGCTGCGCGTGGATGATCGTGACGTCGGGTGACAGCGCCGGGACGGCGGTGAGCACCTCGCCGGTGAAGGGACACGTGATCGACCGGATCGTGTCGGTCTGCGCCACGAGGTCGGTGCCGACATAGCCGCGGAGCACTGCGAAGGGAAGCCCGCTCGCGCCGGCGAGGTACCGGTTGGCCATGCCCGCGTGGCTGTGCTCCTCAAGGTCCAGGGGAACCGGCCATGCGTTCTCCACCGCATCGCGGAATCTGTGCAGAGAGCCGACTCCCGGGTTGCCGCCCCACGAGAAGATCAGCTTGGACGCGCACCCCATGCCGATCAGCTGGTCGTAGATGAGGTCGGGAGTCATCCGCACGAGGGTGAGCTCGCGTCGCCCCTGGCGAATGATCTCGTGACCGGCGGCGAAGGGGATGAGATGGGTGAACCCCTCCATCACCAGCGTGTCGCCATCGTGGACGACCGCGGCGATGCCGTCGGACAGCGAGACGATCTCAGCCATGCTCACAGATCAACATGTTCGCGTAGCGCACACTCGTAGTCGCAACCATAAGCCATTTCGTTCAATGGTCGGCGTTTCGCGCACTTGCCTGCCCTCCCGAGGATATGCTACGTTCATTCAGAGAACGCGGGTTCGCTATGCGAACATTTCTGCAACCGGGTAGTGCGGGGTGCTAGCCATGTCCCAGGAGGACGCCCTCGTCAAAGCAGGCGGCGTCAACTTCGTCGATCGCCTGGTCGCAGGCCACGAGCTGTCGCGTCGTGACGTCCTCAAGGCGATCGGCGCCGGAACCCTCACGCTCGCCGGCGGCGGACTCATTGAGGCGTGCGGTTCGGCGCTCGGCACCACCGGCGGATCCTCCAGCGCGGGGACGATCAAGATCGGCTTCGTCAGCCCGCTGACCGGCCCTGACGCAGGTTTCGGGGAACCGGATCCCTACGTCATCTCGCTGGCCAAGAAGGCGTTCGCGAGTGGGCTGACCGTCGGCGGCAAGAAGTACAGCGTTCAGATCATCGACGAGGACAGCCAATCGGGAACGCGCGCCGCTCAGGCCGCGAGCGACCTGATCAACGCTCAAAACGTCGACCTGATCCTCACCACCTCGGCACCGGAAACCGTGAACCCGGTCTCCGACGCGGCCGAGGCTGCAGGCGTGCCGTGCATCTCGACGGTGGTGCCGTGGGAGGCGTGGTACTTCGGTCGCCAGTCCAATCCCGCTGCGCCGGTGCCGTTCAAGTGGACATTTCACTTCTCGTTCGGTGTCGCGCAGTTTGCCAACGCGTATGAGCACCTCTGGCCGCAGATCCCGACCAACAAGGTGGTTGGTGTGATGTGGCCGAACGATGCCGACGGCAACGCCATCCGCGCGGCGCTCGGACCCATGCTCAAGGCGGCCGGGTACACCATCGTCGACCCCGGCGCGTACGCGGACGGCACCACCGAGTTCACCACCCAGATCAACGAGTTCAAGAGCAAGAACTGCGAGATCTTCAACACCTTCCCGATCCCGCCGGACTTCGTCACCTTTTGGGAGCAGGCGGCGCAGCAGGGATACACGCCGAAGATCGCGCAGATCGCCAAGACCGGTCTCTTCCCGTCGCAGGTTGAGGCGCTCGGATCCCTCGGGAACGGTCTCGCGAGCGGTGTGTACTGGGGCCCGACCTGGCCGTACACCTCCTCGCTCACCGGTGTCTCGTCGGCGAAGCTGGCAAGCGGCTATGAGGCAAGCTCAGGCAAGGAGTGGAACCAGCAGGCCGGTGCGAGCCTGGCGCTGTTTGACGTTGCCGCGGCCGCACTCAAGGCGAGCGGCAACCCCAAGAACAAGCAGGCAGTTGCGACTGCGATGAAGACGCTCGCCGTTGATACGCCACTCGGCCACCTCGCGTGGGGGTCCGGACCGAATCCCAACGTCGTCCCGACGCCGATCATTGGCGGACAGTGGGTTGCGACTCCGGGATCAGCCTATCCAATTGACTTCGTGATCTGCGAAAACTCGAACGATGCCAACGTTCCTGTGGCGGCGAAGCTGACCGCGTACAGCTAACGGCGGGCGCGTATGGTCGTGCCGATGTCAACCTTGCTCGAGGCCAGCGACATCGCCCAGCGGTTTGGTGCGCTCGTGGTTCTGGACGGCGTCGACTTCCAGCTCGCGCCCGGTGAGTCGGTCGGCGTGGTCGGTCCCAACGGCGCCGGCAAGACCACGCTGTTGAGCATCCTGGCGGGCTCGATCCGTCCCAGCTCAGGCCGCGTTCGCTACGAGGGCAACGACGTCACCGGCGTGCGCGCCGACCGCCGCTGCCGTCTCGGCATCGCGCGCACACATCAGATTCCGCGCCCCTTTGTCGGCATGAGCGTGTTCGAGAACGTGCTCGTCGGCGCGATGCTCGGCCGGAGACAGGCCGGCGCGCGCGCGTACGAGCGCGCGCTCGATGTTCTTCAGACGTGCGGGCTCGTGGATGTCGCCAACCGGCGCGCCGCTGACCTCGGCCTCCTGGATCGCAAGCGGCTCGAGCTGGCACGCGCACTCGCAACCGACCCCAAGGTGCTGTTTCTCGATGAGATCGGTGGCGGGCTCACCGATGCCGAGGCGATCGAGCTCGTCGGCACCATCAAGGAACTACGCCGGCGCGGCATCGCGATCATCTGGATCGAGCACATCGTGCACATCCTCGTGCAGGCGATCGATCGACTCGTCTGCCTCGATGCCGGCCGGATCATCGCCGACGGGCTGCCCAAAGACGTGCTCGCCAACCAAGCCGTCATCGACGCGTATCTCGGCGCTTCGGTCACGTGAGCCTGCTCGAAGTCCGCGCCGTCGACGCGCAGTACGGGCTGTTGAAGGCCGTGCGAGGCGTGTCGCTCAGCGTCGATGAGGGTGAGACGCGAGCCCTGGTCGGCGCCAACGGCGCCGGCAAGACGACGCTGCTTCGTGTGATCGCGGGAGCGCACCGCCCCTCGGCCGGCACCGTCTTCTTCGACGGCGTCGACATCACCCGGATTCCCGCGCACAAGCGCGTCGGGCTCGGGATCGCGCTGGTGCCAGAGGGCAGACGGCTCTTTCCGGGTCTCACCGTTGAGGAGAACCTCAGCATCGCCGGCGGCCATCGGCGCGGGGGAGCCTGGACGGTGGACCGCGTCCTCCAGATCTTCCCGATGCTGCAGGCACGCCGGACCCAGCGAGCGGCGACGCTGTCGGGTGGCGAACAACAGGCGACCGCAATCGGGCGAGCGCTGATGTGCAATCCGCGTCTCATCCTCCTCGACGAGGTATCGCTCGGGCTCGCGCCCAAGGCCGTGGCCGCGGTGTACGAATCGTTGCGCGAGCTCATCGGCAGCGGCACCACGGTGGTGCTCGTCGAACAGGATCTCGGCCGNNTCGCTGATGTTCGGGGTGATGCGCATCATCAACCTGGCCCACGGCGACATCGCCGTGATCGGCGCCTACCTCGTCTGGGTGCTCGTCAACCAGACATCGATGCCACCCTGGCTCGCAGCGCTGATCGTGCTCCCGATCATGTGGGTCGCGGGATACGCGATGTACGTCCTGCTCCTCGAGCGCAGCCGGCGCGCGGGTCAGCTCGTTCCGCTGCTGACCACCTTTGGGCTGGCCATCGTCATCGAGAACGTGCTCCTGCAGATCTTCTCGCCTGACGATCATTCGCTCCTGAGCAGCACCGGCACACTCGCGACCTCGAGCATCTCGTTCGATGGGCTGACGATCTCCATCTTCGGCATGCTTACCCTCGCCACCGCGGTGGTCGTCCTCACCGGCCTGCAGTTCTTTCTCTCGCGCACGACGTCAGGGCGGCAGATGCGTGCCACCGCCGAGGATCCCGAGATCGCCGAGCTGGTGGGAATCAACGCGCGCGCCGTATATGCCAAGGCCACCGCGATCGCTGTGGCGATCGCCGGCCTCGGCGGGATCTTTCTCGCCATCCGGCAGACCTTCAACCCATCGACCGGACCGACGCAGCTCATCTTTGCGTTCGAAGCGGTGGTGATCGGTGGCTTCGGGTCACCGTGGGGAACGCTGCTCGGTGGGATCGTGCTCGGCGTTGCGCAGGTGATCGGTGCGCAGGTCAACCCACAGTACTTCGTGCTCTTTGGTCATCTCGTGTTTCTTGCCGTGCTCGCGTCGCCACGCGGTGGCCTGCTCTCGCGACGGGGACGCACGGCGTGATCCGCGCGCGCGGCGCCACGCTCAGCGGCGGCTTCCGGGTGCAGCGCTGGACCCGGCTCTCGATCGTCTCGGCACTGCTGACCGTGACCGTGATCGTTGTGCTCGCCGTCGTGCCGTTTCTGTTCGGGGCCGATGTGACCCAACAGCTGACCACGCTGCTCATCTTCGTGATCCTCGCCGTCATGTGGAATGCACTCGCCGGGTATGGAGGCCTCATCTCGGTCGGCCAGCAGGCCTTCATCGGGCTCGGGGCGTACGGGACGATCTTCCTGACGCAGCATGGGTTCGCGCCCTACGAAGCGATGATCGTCGCCGGGCTTGGCGCGGGTGCGGTGGCGGTGCCGACCTCGCTGATCATGTTGCGCCTGCGCGGTGGACAGTTCGCCATCGGCATGTGGGTGGTCGCAGAGGTGTTCGGCATCCTGGTCACCCTCGACTCGGGGTTGGGCGGCGGCACCGGGATATCGCTCAACGGTCTCGACGTGTTCGCTCCCGGATACCGCCAGGCGTACACATTCTGGCTGACGCTCGCGTGCACCACCGTGCTGCTCGGCCTGGTGTTCTTCCTGCTTCGCCGCCGGATCGGCACCTCGCTCCAGGCGGTACGCGACGATGAGGAGGCCGCGGCCTCACTTGGCGTCAACGTGGTGCGCTCCAAACGCGTGCTCTTCGTCGTTGCAGCCGTGGGTTGCGGCATCGCCGGCGCGCTCTACCTCGCCAACACGCTCTTCATTCAGACCACGTCGGTGTTCGGCGTGCAGTGGACGGCATACATGCTCTTCATGGTGCTGGTCGGCGGACTCGGCACCTTCGAAGGCCCCATCATCGGCGCGATCATCTTCTATCTCATCCAGGCGCAATTCGGCGACAGCGGCGCCTGGTACTTCGTGGGACTCGGAGCAACCGCGATCGCGTTCGCGCTGTTTCTCCCTCACGGGATCTGGGGCGCAGTCGATCGCCGCCTGCAGTTGCGACTGCTCCCCGTCGGCTACACACTACGAAAGCTCGACACGCCGGCATCCGCCGGTGCCGATCCAGCGGCAACTGACGCTTAGGCCCAGGAAATTGGAGGACGGGGTCATGACCACGACTGTCAACGGCAACGTGCGCGAGTGCCTGCAGTTCATCGACGGTGAGTGGGTGGGCGCCTCCGACGACCGCACCTACAACGACCTCGACCCGTTCACCGGCGACGTCGTCGCCCGTGTCGCCGCCGGCAACCGCGGCGACGCGCGGCGTGCGATCGACGCGGCGGCCGACGCGTTTCCCGCCTGGGCGGAGACACCTGCCGCCGAGCGCCAGCGCATCTTCCTCAAGGCGGCCGATCTGCTCGAGAGCCGGCAGGACGAGATCGTCGGCTGGCTCGCCCGCGAGACTGGCAGCAGCTTCGGCTTCGGGATGTTCCAGATGCACTTCGTGCCCGGTCTCTTCCGCCAGGCGGCCGGCGCAGCCTACGCACCCATTGGGCAGATCATCCCGTCCGACATGCCCGGCGCGGTCGCAATGGCGGTGCGCCGTCCGGTGGGTGTGGTCGGAGCGATCGCGCCGTGGAACGCCGCGCTGATCCTCTCGGCGCGCTCGATCACCGCGCCGCTCGTGTTCGGCAACACCGTGGTGCTCAAGCCATCCGAGGAATCGCCATTCAGCGGTGGATTGATATGGGGCCAGATTTTCGCCGAGGCGGGCCTCCCCGCCGGCGTGCTCAACATCGTCACCCACGCGCCCGGAGAAGCCGGGCCGATCGGCGATGAACTCGTTGAGCATCCCAAGGTTCGCCGCCTCAACTTCACCGGGTCGACCGCGACGGGCCGGCGCATTGCCGAGGCCGCGGGGCGCAACCTCAAGCGCGTCGTCCTCGAGCTCGGTGGGCAGAACCCGCTCATCGTCCTCTCCGATGCCGACCTCGAGTACGCCGTCGACGCTGCGGCATTCGGTGCCTTCCTTCACCAGGGGCAGATCTGCATGTCGGCGCGCCGGATCATCGTCGAGCGCCCCATCGCAGAGGCGTTCATCGATGCCCTGACCCGCAAGACAGCGGGACTCAAGGTCGGCGATCCCAAGGAGATGGACACGATCATCGGCCCGCTCATCAATCCGGCGGCATTGGAGATGGTGCAAGGGCGAGTCGCAGCTGCGGTGGCGGCTGGCGCCCGTGTCCTCACCGGCGGCGCGGCATCCGGTCCCTGCTACCAGCCCACGCTGGTCAGCGACGTTCCCGCCGGGTCCGATCTGGACCGCATGGAGACCTTTGGACCCGTTGCCACTGTCGAGATCGTCGACAGCGACGACGACGCGGTCGACCGCGCCAACGCGACCTCGTACGGACTCGCGTCCGGGATCATCACCAGCGATCCCGATCGCGGTACGGCGCTTGCCGGGCGCATCGAGGCAGGCATCGTGCACGTGAACGATCAGCCTGTGCACGATGAGCCGCAGATGCCGTTCGGCGGCGTCAAGGACAGTGGCTGGGGGCGCTTCGGCGGGACATTCGCGATGGATGAGTTCACCGAGATGCGCTGGATCACCGTACAGCGCGGTCGCCGTCCCTTCCCGTTCTAGGCGGCAGTTGCAGCGTGCGCACCCAGGTGGCGATCGTCGGGGCGGGTCCCGCCGGACTGATGCTGGCGCATCTGCTCAGTCTGGAAGGCATCGAGTCGATCGTCATCGAGTCGCGGACGCGGTCGTACGTGGAGCAGCGGGTGCGCGCCGGCGTGCTCGAGCAGGGAAGCGCTGACCTGCTCGACGCCACCGGCGCAGGAGCAAGGATGCGCAGCGAGGGTCTGGTGCATCACGGCATTCGACTGCGCTTCGGCGGCGGCGATCACCGCATCGACTTCGGGGACCTCACCGGCGGACGCGGTATCACCGTCTACGGCCAGCAGGAGATCGTCAAGGATCTGATCGGGCTTCGACTCGTTGCTGTGCATCCGATCCTCTTCGAGGCGAGCAACGTCCAACTCCATGACGTCGCGTCAGATCATCCATCGGTCAGCTTCGTGCTCGATGGTGCGAGCCAGTCCATCGAGTGCGACGTCATCGCCGGTTGCGACGGGTTCCACGGCGTCTCCCGAGGCAGCATCCCCGCCGGCGTGCTCACGACCTATGAGCACGAGTACCCCTTTGCCTGGTTGGGGATCCTGGCAAGTGTCGCGCCGTCGAGCGACGAGCTGATCTACTGCTACAGCGAGCGCGGCTTCGCGCTGCTCAGCATGCGATCTCCCAGCGTCAGCCGCCTGTACCTGCAGGTTCCCGCGGACGAGCGCATCGAGGACTGGCCCGACACGCGCATCTGGGATGAGTTGCAGACGCGGCTCGCAGCCGACGGCTGGTCTCTCGCTGAAGGCCCGGTCACCGAGAAGGGCATCTCGGCTCTGCGCAGCGTTGTCGTGGAACCCATGCAGTTCGGGCGGCTGTTCCTGAGTGGCGACGCCGCACACATCGTGCCGCCCACCGGCGCCAAGGGCATGAATCTCGCGTTGCGCGATGTGAGCGTGCTTGCGCGCGCTCTGAACTCGTTTTACAGCAGCGGCAGTACGCGATTGCTCGACGAATACTCGGCGCACTGCCTGCGCCGCGTCTGGAGGGCGCAGCACTTCTCGTGGTGGATGACCTCGATGCTGCATCGTTTCCCCGACAGTGACGCATACCAGGCGAAGCTGCAGCTTGCGCAACTCGCATACACCGTCGACTCGCGCGCGGCTGCAACGAGCCTCGCCGAGAACTACGTGGGGTACGAATGGGCGACGACCTGACGGCTGCGGGAACGACTGCACGTGACCTCACCGCGGAGGTGATCGGTAGGCTCGATCACTGTCCCGATCCGCGCTTACGCGAGTTGGTCACCGGCCTCATCCGCCATCTGCACGCTTTCGCGCTGGAGGAGTCGCTCACCGAGGCGGAATGGATGGCGGGTATTCGCTTCCTGACCGAGGTCGGCGAGATGTGCAGCGATCAGCGTCAGGAGTTCATGCTGCTCTCGGACACCCTTGGACTGTCGATGCTCGTCGACCAGATCAACCACGGGTCGAGAGGGAGCGCGACCGAGTCGACCGTGCTCGGACCGTTCTACGTTGAAGGCTCCCCGTGGCGCATCAATGGCGACGCGATCACCGATGACTTTGGAGCCCAGCCGCTGCTGGTCAGCGGCCACGTGCGCGATACTGCGGGCCGGCCGCTTGTCGATGCCACCGTCGACGTGTGGCAGAACGCGACCAACCGTCTCTACGCGGTTCAGGACGGCGGTCAGTCACCGGAGAACCTGCGCGGCCGTTTTCGTACTTCTGCCGACGGCGCATTCAGCTTCCGCACGGTACGGCCGGTGGATTACCCGATCCCCGATGACGGCCCGGTCGGCAGGATGCTCGAGGCCACCGGCCGGCATTCATGGCGGCCGGCGCATATCCACTTCATCGTCTCCGCAGACGGATGCATCCCGATCACCACCCACGTGTTCGACTCAGCGAGCGCATTCCTGGACTCCGACGCCGTCTTCGGCGTGAAGGGCTCGCTGGTGCGTAAGCTCGCTGCGCACGACGCTGCGGCGGAGACTGCACCCGCGGGGATCCAGGGATCCTGGTACACAGTCGATATCGACATCGTGCTGCAGCCCGATCCCTGAGCTGCTTCATGGTGTCGGGAGGAGCTGCGGTCTACCGTCGATGTCGTACGTGGCACCTGTGACAGCGGTATTACTGGGTGGAGATTCGATAGTGGGGCGCCCTAACCCGCCCCGACTTCTGTCCGACACCCTCGACGAATCGATGTGGTTAACTGCGGGCTTCAGACCCGTCGTCAGCGGGGCGTGAGCTCCCCAACGAGTGGAGGTGCCAGTGGCCGAACCCACGCAGCCCGCAGCGCGAATGATCGTGTGCCACTTCATCGTCTCCGATGACGTCGAGCGCTCCGCGCGCTTTTATACCGAAGTACTCGGCGGCAGGGTGGTCTTCGGCCCAGTGCCGACGAATATCGAACTCGCCAACACGTACATCATCATCAACGGCGGCGGAGGCCCCACCGACGACAAGCCCACAGTCACCCTCGAAACGCCAAGCGACCCTGATCGAGTCAGCAGCTTCCTCAACATCCGGGTCACAGACATCCACGCCGTGTACGATGAATGGAGCGCCCGGGGTGCGCAATTCCTGACGCCGCCGAAGCAGCACGCGTACGAGATCCGTTGCTACATCNNTCTTGCGCTCCATCCACGTCTGCGCGATCGGATCCGTGAGCACCAGGAAGCGCTCCGCAACAATGGCATCCACCACCAACGCGGCGACATCCTCGGGTTCCTTGATCGGACCGGCCACAGCAGAGGCGAACCGGGGATCGGCACCCGCCAGCATCGGCGTGTTAACGCCAAGCGGCGCGATCAACGACACCCCAATACCGCGATGGTGGTACGTGATCGACAGCCACTCCGCGAGTCCCACCACAGCGTGCTTGGTGGTCGCGTAGGTGACGTTGCCGTGGCTTGTCAGGATGCCCGCCATCGAAGCGGTGTGCACGAGGTAGCCGCTCCCTCGCTCGAGCATCCCGGGCAACACCGCGCGCACGGCATAGACATGGGCCATGACGTTGACGGCCCACTGCTCGTTCCACACCTCGGGCGAGGTGGTCAGAATGTCGCCGCCGGTCGCGATGCCGGCATTGCTGAAACACACGTCGATCGGCCCGAGACGCGACGTGACCTCGGCGACCATCGCGTTCACCGACTTCTTGTCACTGACGTCGGCGACCACGAAGATCCCGTCGACCTCAGCGGCCACCGCCTCGCACCCCTGCCGGTCACGATCGACGACCGC
>PKYW01000066.1:24761-25274 GCA_003132805.1 Candidatus Dormiibacterota bacterium
AGCAGCGTCATCTCCCTGAACGTGAACGTTGGAAGACGGAGCGCGCGCGTCATCGCCAGGTCGGCATCAGAGAGGACCTCGAAGGGCACGTGCAGGCGCTCGACCATCTCGCGCTGATAGCTCGAGGTCTGCGTGCTCAGGCCGAAGACCGCGGCGCCAAGANNCCCTGAGCTCCTGATAGTGATCGCGGAACCCGCACGTCTGCGGTGTGCACCCGCGTGCGCCCGGGATCTCGTTCCAACCGGGGGGCGGGGCAAGACCGTCCTCCCCCGTGCGCGGATAGGTGTACACGACCGTCCACCCCGGAAGATCGGCGAGAAGCACCTCGCGCCCGCTCGTTGACGGGAGTGCGATCGAAGGCACGCGCATGCCGGTGAGGTGAGCGCACGCGCCGTCGTCGACCGGCACCGGGAGGTCTGGTGGCAACCGGCTGATGTCATCGACACCGGTCGCCGGCATCACTCCACCTCGTAATCGAGGTGCAGCGTGTGCGAGCCGTCGTCGCCGATCGTG
>PKYW01000066.1:25332-25579 GCA_003132805.1 Candidatus Dormiibacterota bacterium
CCCGCGAACGATCCGTCCTCGCCGGGTGTGCGCGTGTAGAGCATCTCGACGGCACTGGTTCCCTCGATCGCGCCGGTGAAGGTCTTCGAGAGTGTGAGTGCGCCGTAGTTGACGCCGATGCTCTCTGGGAGATCGAGGGTGTGCGGCGCCTGCGAATCGATGACGAATGCCGCGCTGGTGTGAGCCACGCCCGAAAGTCTAGTGCCGGGCACCCAGGGTCAGTGCTTGACCTCCTCCGGCGTCTCGT
>PKYW01000054.1 GCA_003132805.1 Candidatus Dormiibacterota bacterium
CTCAGGTCCCTCCCGCGCTGGAGCTGGAGCCGTATCCGGCGCGCGTGGTCTTCTCTCCCGGCTTCACGCTGGCGACCGAGGCGCATGCCGCCACCGCGTCACTGCTCTACCTGCAGGGGGAGCAGTCGGGGAGTGACGGGTCGATCCCGGTGGGGGCGAGCACCGACGCGGTCAGCGAGGAGTACGCGATCGGGGCGGCCGCGGCCGGATATGACCCCAATGCGCTCCGCCACGGCTCGGGACCCTCGGTCATGGCCTATCTCGCCGCCCACGCCGCCGCGGCCTGCACCTCGGCGGGCGCGTGTGGCGAACTCCTGCAAGCGGTTGCCGCCGCCGGCCTCGATCCCGCCTCCTTCGGCGGTGTCGACCTGCTCACCACCCTCGACAGCTTCTACGCCACCGCCACCGGCGTCTTCGGCGACGGCGAGGCGTTCACCCAGAGCCTCGCCATCCAGGGGCTGGTCGCCGCTCATCAGACGGTGCCGGCGGCCGCTCTCCACCATCTCGTCGCCGCCGAGGACAGCGATGGCGGCTGGGACTACCTGCTTATCAAGGACGATCCCAACGGTGCCACCGACTTCGACACCAGTGACACCAACTCCACCGCCATGGTGCTCATGGCCCTCGATGCCGCCGGGATGCACAGCCGGGATGGCTCCGCGCTCGCCTGGGTGCACACCCAGCAGGACAGCGATGGTGGCTTCCCCTACCAGGCCGGGGCGGGCACCGACCCCGACTCGACCGCGCTCGTCCTCCAGGCACTGATCGCCACCGGGCAGAACCCGGATGCTCCCGCGTGGGCGCCGGGCGGGCATGCTCCCCTCGCCGAGCTGATCGCCGGCCAGGACGCGGACGGCGGCTTCACCTTCCCCGGCAACCCCGCTCCCGACCCCTTCACCACCGCTCAGGTCCCTCCCGCGCTGGAACGGGCCGGCTCTCCGCTGACCTGCGGCGCCGGACCATGCTTCGCTCCTGGGTCGACGCTGAACGGGACACCCCCGAACCCCACGCCCACTCCGGCGCCGACGGTCACTCCCCGGGCGTCGGCGACCCCGATACCGGGCGCCGGCGGAGCCGCCGGATCATCGCCAACGCCGGCCGGGTCCGTGCTGGGCATCACCGCGACACCGACACCGCTGCCGTCGTCGATCCCGACGAGTACACCCGCGACCTCAACCCCGGCTGCGAGCGCGGCGCCCGCCCCAGCCACGACGCCGCTGGCGACGAGCGGATTTCCGATTGCCGGCATCTACCTGATCGCGGCACTCGTCGCCGCCATGGTGGTTGCCGGCGTTGCCGTGGGTGTCCGGCGCAGGCTTGGAGCATGACGAGCCGGTGATCAGACGACTGCTTCGCGTCACCATCGCGCTGCCCCTGCTGGCGCTGGGCATCGGGGCCGTCTCCAGCGTGGCGCGGGTCGGACCTGCGGCCCCGCTCTGCGCCCAGGCGGCCTACGCACAGCGGGTCGGACTGGTGGTCGAGCACGGGGATGGGCAGGTTATCCGTCGCTGCGTCGGTTTCAACACCGCAACCGACACGGCGCTCGGCATCCTCCAGGCCAGCGGGCTGGAGGTCGGCCTCTCGTCGTACGGTGGCGGTCTTGGTGCGGCGGTGTGCCAGATCGACAATGAGCCTGCGACCTATCCGCCCGGCTGCTTCACCGCTAGTGGCTCGTATTGGGTCTTGTTCGTGTCGCGTGGCGGTGGCGCGTGGGTCAACTCGGACGTCGGCGCCTCGAGCGTGAACGTCGCCAACGGTGACGACATCGGTTTCCGGTACGACTCCCAGACCGCTGCGGACCCGCCGCCACCGTCACCTGCGGGTACGTGCCCGGCGGTCACACCGACACCAGCTCCGACACGGACGCCCGCACCGGCGTCAAGGCCGGCCGATCCATCGCGGGCAAGCTCCTCCTCCGCACCTGATGCGTCAGTGCCGCGCCGGGCGACGCCGGCTCCGACGGCCGGAGTCCTGGGCGTCGCAACTCCTGGTGCGTCGGCCCCGCTCGCGTCGGTGCGCTCGCCAGGCAACCAGCCCGGTATCAACGTCGGGGTCCTGCTCGCGGCGATCGGCGCCGGCGCACTGATCGGCCTGCTCGGAGCCCGGGCGCTTCGAAGGCGCCAGGAGTGAACCCGCGCGCGCTCGCCGCCTGGTCGCTGTCGGGCATCACCATCGCGCTCGCCACCGGGAACCCCGTCTACCGCGTGCTCGTGCTGCTGGCCGCGCTGAATGTGCTCGTCGCCCTGCGCCGTCCCGACGTCTCACTGCGCGGGCTGGGCATCGCGCTCCTCCTTGCGGGGCTGATCGCCACCGCGATCACCACGCTGGCAAGCCACACGGGTGACCACGCATTCCTGGTCGTGCCGCAGGCAATCCCCGTGCTCGGCGGGCCGCTCACGCTTGAGGCAGCGTTCTTCGGAGCATCGACCGGGCTGGGTATCGCAGCGGCGGTGCTTGCGGCCGCGCCGCTGTCGTTGGTCCTGATGCCGAACTCGCTTGTCGACGCTCTTCCCGGCGCTCTCGCGCGCACGGGGGCAGCGATCGGCACGGCACTCAACCTCATCCCCGGAATCGCGCGCAGCGCGAGCGAGATCCGTGATGCACAGCGCATGCGCGGGTGGCGGTCCCGCCGCGTTCGCGAGTGGCCCGACCTTGCCGTGCCGGTTGTGCTCACCGCGCTCGAGAGCTCGATCACCCTGGCGGAGGCGATGGAGGCGCGGGGATACGGGTCAGGCCCGCGAACCCACTACGGAGAAATCGTGTGGCGGCGCGCGGACATCGCCGTGTGCGTGGTTGCGCCGGCTGCCGCTGTCGCTTTCGTTGTGTTGCGACTCGCCGGTGTCATTGCCGATTGGTACCCCTTCCCCGACCTTTCGGTGCCACCCATCGATGTCTTCGGCGTGATGTGCTGCCTCGCCCTCGCGATCCCGGCACTGGTGTGGCGGCGGTGATCAGCGGTTCCGTCGCATCGCTCGAGCGCTTCACGTATCGGTATCCCGCGGGGACCAACGACGCACTCGACATCGCCGAGTTGCGTATCGATGACGGCCTGACACTGGTCACGGGCACGTCGGGCTCTGGCAAGTCGTCCCTGCTCCGTGTCTTCAACGGCCTGGTTCCGCACTTCCACGGCGGCACCGTCGGGGGAAGCGCCGAGGTGTGCGGTCAGGACGTGATCAATACTGCGACTCGCGTTCTCGCCGCCAAGGTCGGCTTCGTGTTCCAGGATCCCGAACTCCAGTCGGTGTATCCGACGGTCGAGCGTGACGTCGCGTTCGGTCTCGAGAACATCGCCATGCAACCGCAGGCGATGAAGCAGCGGGTCTCCGAAGCACTCGAGCGCACCGGGATTGCGCATCTGCGCGAGCGGGCGGTGGCAACGCTGTCGGGGGGAGAGCGTCAGCGCCTCGCGCTCGCCGGCGTGCTTGCGATGCATCCTCGCATGCTCGTGCTCGACGAACCGCTGTCGCAACTCGACGAGGACGGCGCGCGCTCCGTGGTCTCCATTCTCGCAGTGCTCGCCGGCGCGGGAACCGCCGTCGTGGTTGCCGAGCATCGACTCGATCAGCTCGGATCACTCGGCGCGCGCATGCTCGCAGTCGAGGACGCCCGCGTGGTTGAAGGAACTGCCAAGCGCGCCAGACGAGGAGACGACGCGCAGGCACTCCGGGTTGGACCACATGCCATCGCTACGAACGTGGCTGCCTGGGAGCTGCGCAATGTCGCGACGGGGCCGGATCGGACGCCCATCCTCGAAGGGATCAACCTCAGCGCGCGAGCGGGAGAGGTCGTGGCGCTGATCGGACCGAATGGCGGCGGCAAGACCACGTTGCTGCGCACCATCGCCGGGTTGCTACTGCCGTACTCGGGAGCGGTGGATCGCGCATCCGGGCGAGTCGCGTTCCTGCCGCAGAATCCGATGGCGCTGCTCCACCGGGCGACCGTCGCCGCCGAGGTTGCCTGGACGGTGCGTGGTGATCGGCCGAGCGCCGACACCGCGATGCTCATCGACGAGCTGGGTCTCACCAACCTCGCCGCACGGGATCCGCGCGACCTCAGCACCGGCGAGCGCCAGCGAGCCGCGATCGCCGCTGTCCTGGCAGGTGCGCCACGGGTCGCACTGCTCGATGAACCAACCCGCGGCATGGACGATGACGCTCGCGACGCACTCTGCCGTGCGATCCGCCGCATGCGAGCGGCAGGGAGCTCGATCGTTATAGCCACACACGACAAGAACCTGGTCGCGGCGCTCGCGGATCGAACCATCGCCGTGGGTGCAGGGAGCGCACGAGAGCTTGCCCCGGTGGCGGTGGCATGAAGGTCGGCGCGATCTCGATCGCCGGGCTCAGCCTCTTTCTGTGGCCGTTCGTGGTGTCGGACACGCCGACGATCGCGACGTCGGTGGCGCTGAGCGTCGGAATCGTGGCGGTGCTGATCTTCGTCGAGGCGTCGACTCGAAAGCTCGATGCACGGCGGTTTGCGCTCCTGGCGGCGATCGCCGCCATCGACGCAGCGCTGCGCCTCGTCCTCGTCACCGGCCTCGGCGGTTTCAGCCCGATCTTTTTCCTGATCCTTGCCGCCGGCTACGTCTACGGCCCGTCGTATGGGTTCCTCGCTGGATCGGTCGCGCTCCTCGCCTCCGCGATCGCGACGGGCGGGATCGGGCCCTGGTTGCCGTACGAGATGGTGGGCTGCGGCTTCGTCGGGCTGGTCGCGGGGCTGGCGGGGCTCCGGCGACGCGGGCCGGTGGGCTGGCGCGACATCGTGGTGCTCGCGACGGTCGGCGTGGTCACGGGCTTCGCCTACGGCGCGCTCCTCGACGTCTGGGACTGGACCACCTTCTATCGAGGGGCGCCGGGGTTCGGATGGCAGCCGGGTCTCTCGATCAGCGCCGCCCTCGCCCGCTTCGGCCGCTTCTATGTGGCGACCTCGGTCGTGTACGACAGCTTCCGGGCGGTGGGCAATGCGATCGCGGTGATCGTGCTCGGCACGCCGGTGCTCGCCGGGCTGATCCGGATGCGTTCGCGATTCAATGTGATCGTGCTCGACCGGCCCGCGCAGCCGGTCCGTGAGCTGGCGGCGCCCGTCAGCCAGACGTGAGTGCGAGCACCGCGAAGACGACCGCGAGGATGGCGCCGATCACGAGCGGCAGCTTCGAGAGTGGCCACGGTGTTCGCCGGCCGACGGCGAAGGTCACCCCGAGCGTCACCGCCATCGCGGCCCCATAGAGATAGTGGAGCTCGTGGGCGGGACGGTGGCCCATCAGGTACAGGGCACCACCGAGGATCACCTGGACGGCCACCGCGAGCAGCAGGATGCGCAGATACACCTTGAGAAGCAAACCGACGAGTGGCGTGATCAGCGAGATCAGCCCGATGAGCGCCCCGAGCACCGCCGCGACCACGAGGACGAATCCGAGCTTCTGGTGCAGGGTGACCCAATCGATCGAGGCGATCATCAATCAGGCCAGTACTGCTCTTCGCGAATGGCTTTGTTGTCGAAGCCGGCGCGACGCATGATCGCCCGAGCCCCGCTGATCATCCCGGGGTGGCCGCAGAGGAAGACGCCGCCGTACCCAGGACGCATTCCGGCCTGGTCAGCGTATTTGCGAATGACGTCCTCAACCCTTCCCCACTCGCCGCGCCACTCCGGGTCCTCCCACGGCCGGCTCACCGTGGGGACGTAGGTGAACCAGTCGAACTCTTCGGCCAGCGTCACCAGCTCGGCGGCGTAGCCGAGTTCGGGTGAGCGGGCCGCGCCCTGGAGCGTGATCACCGGGACCGGGCTCCACTCCCCTGACCTGGCTCGCGATGCGAGGGTTCGGAGCAGGCTGACAAACGGCGCCACCCCTGTGACCGTCGCGACAAAGAGGTGGGGCTCGTCCACAAGTGGGGCGTCGCGGAGAAACAGCCCCTTGGTGCGCCTGCGGACGATCATCTCGCCGCCGACGCCGAGCTCGAACAGCGGATCGGAGAGCTCGCCGTCCGGCACCCGTTCGATGAACAGCTCGATCTCATCCTCGAGTGGCGAGGAGCAGATCGAGTACGGCCGTTCGATGATCCGGCCGTTGGACTGGAGGCCCAGGGTCACGTACTGTCCGGGACGGTATGGAAGCTCGGATTCAGTGTGAATCCGGATGATCCAGAGGTCCGGTGCCGGGTCGCGACGGGAGACGATCGTCGCTGAGGCGTACTTGTCCGGATCCATCATGAGAGCGGTCAGAGTGTAGGGGGAAGAACCAACGGAGCCTCCGTTTCGGAGGAAGAGCGGAGACTGTATCGGATGTATGGTCCCCTCGCTCTCGTCGGCGGCGACGAATTCCAACCAGGTAACGAGCACCAGGACGAAATTCTTCGCGACGCGTGCGCCGGACGACCGGCCTATGTGGTGGCGACAGCGGCACAGGACTTCGCGTCGGGAGCCGTCGAAACGGCACGACGATGGTTCGCGAGCCTGGGCCTCGAGGTGCGGGAGCTTCGCATCCGCACCAAGGAGGACGCGTGCTCGCCGGAGATCGTCGCTGAGGCTGCCGGCGCCGGCCTCGTGTACATCGCCGGTGGCGACCCCGGGTGGGTCGTCGAGGTCCTGCGCGCGAGCCCCGTCTGGAAGGCGATCGCCGGCGCCTGGCGCGCCGGGGCTGCGCTCGCCGGGTCCTCCGCCGGAGCCATGGCGCTCTGCGAGTGGTGCCTGGTGCAGACCAGCTGGCCGGGCGAGGTTGATGAGCGCTCGGTCGACGCCCTCGGGCTGATCCCGGGGTGCGCGATCCTCCCCCACTTCGATGTGCTCGGTGACGCGTGGGTCCCGTGGGCGCAGGAAGGGCTCGACGAGGCGGCCCAGGTCATCGGGATCGACGAGCGCACCGCAGCCGTGCTCCGCGACGGCAGGTGGGAGGTGGTCGGCCCAGGGGCGGTCACGATCCTGCAAGGGGCGGTGCGACATCGCCACATCGAGGGAGAAAAGATCGACGAAATGTCGAATCCGGAACCTTAATGCTCTTCAGGCCGTAATCCGAACGTAACCCTGCTCCGTTTATATGTGTGAGAGGGTGGATAACCTGATCAGCGAAGGCATCACGAGAGACGACAGGACGACATGAGCTTCCAGAGCGCAATCACTGACATGGACGCGGCGAAAGCCCGCGCCGAAGACCTCAAAGCCCGCCGGAGGCTTCGCATCGAGCACATTCAGCGGCTCGAACGCGTCCTCGACAGCGTCGAGAACCACAACCTGCAGCGTGACCGTCAGGTCCCGCCGGACATGTGGCGGCAGCTTGCCGAGCTCGAGGTCGTCCTTCCGGTCCCTGCACCGCCATCGCTCTGGCAGGCCCGCAACACCGCTCGCCTGCACGATGCGTTGCTCGACTGGGAAGCCGATCTCCTCGATCAGGTCGCGCCGCACCGCGTCGCATACGACGACACGCACGACGACTGACCTCACCGCCTGACACGCGTCTGGCACACTCAGCGGACGTGAGCACCGCTGAACGCATGGCGCTGGTCGAGCGCAACACCGCCGAGGTCATCGGCGCCGATGAGCTGCCACCGCTGATGGACGCCGGCCTCGAGCTGCGTCACTACATCGGGTTCGAGATCTCCGGCAAGGCGCACCTCGGCACCGGGATCGTGAGCATGGCCAAGGTCCGCGATCTCACCGCCGCGGGCGTCCACTGCTCGGTCCTCCTCGCCGATTGGCACACCTGGATCAATGACAAGCTCGCCGGCGATCGCGACCTGATCCGCCGGATCGCGGCCGGATACTTCACCGAGGCGCTCCGCGCGTCGCTCCTCTGCGTCGACGCCGACCCCACATCGGTGGAGTTCGTGCTCGCATCCGACCTCTACAGGGATGACACCGAGTACTGGGCAACGGTCATCGAGGTGAGCAAGAACACAACGCTCGCCCGTATGCAGCGCAGTATCAGCATCCTCGGGCGTCAGGAACGCGAGAGCGTGGACTTTGCGAAGCTCATCTACCCGGCCATGCAGGCAGCGGACATCTTCACGCTCGGCGTCCATATCGCCCATGCGGGCATGGATCAGCGCAAAGCGCACGTCATCGCTCGTGACGTCGCCCTGCAGATGCGCATCCACGCGGTTCGCGGGATCGATGGCGCTCCAATGAAGCCGGTGGCCTTGCACCATCCGCTCCTGCTCGGCCTGCGCCGTCCCCCGGTGTGGCCGGTGCCACCGGAATCGGCGCGCGACGTGTTCTCGGCCATGAAGATGAGCAAGAGCGATCCGAGTTCAGCCGTGTTCGTTCATGACAGTCCTGACGAGATCACGGCAAAGATCCGCAAGGCCTTCTGCCCTCCGGGCGAGATCATCTTCAACCCCATCCTCGACTGGATCGACAAGCTCGTCTTCGGGATTGCCGGCGGCCCCTTCGTTGTCGATCGCTCCGAGGCGAACGGCGGCCGGATGGTGTTCAACACGCACGAGGAGGTTGCCGCTGCGTACGTCGAGGGCTTGCTGCACCCCATGGATGCCAAGGCGGGGCTCGCGGCGCGACTCATCGACTTTCTCGAGCCGGCGCGAGTGCATTTCGCCAGGCCCGAGGTGCACGCGATGCTCGAGGAGATCGACGCGGCGATCGCCTAGCGATCAGCGCAGGCCGACCGCCTCCTGGACACGCCGGAGGGTGGCGTCGGCGACCAGATGTACACGCTCGGCGGACTCGGCGAGCAGGCGACGCAGGCCGTCCTCGTCGGAGCGAAGCTCCGCATATCGAGCCTGGATAGGACCGAGCGCAGCGATGACCGCGTCGGCAACCGCGCCCTTGAGGACGCTGTAGCTCTTGCCGTCAAACTCTTGCAGCGCGGCGTCCGTGCTGACCTCGTGCAGCGCCGCATAGATCTCGAGGAGGTTGCTGACACCAGGACCAACTGGCGCATGCACGGCGGGCTCGGTATCGGTGGTCGCGCGCGCGATCTTGCGACGGACCACATCGGGTGGATCGAGCAGCATCACGGCGTGTCCCGGACGGTCGACGGCGATGCTCTTGCTCATCTTCTCGTCGGGCGTGTCGAGGCCCATGACCCTCGCGCCGACCGTGCTGATCAGCGCCGCAGGCACTTTGAGCACATCGCCCCGCTGCGAGTTGAGCCGGTTGGCGAGGTCGCGACAGAGTTCGATGTGCTGGCGCTGGTCCTCACCGACGGGGACGAAATCCGCGTCGTACAGCAGGATGTCCGCGGCCATCAGGTCCGGGTAGGTGAAGACGCCGGTATTGACGCGCTCACGTCCCTGGGCTTCGCTGCGCGCTTTGAACTGGGTCATCCGTTCCAGCCACCCCATGGGGGTCAGGGTTTCGAGGATCCAGCAGAGCTCGGAGTGGGCTGGGACGTGCGACTGCACGAAGATCTCGCAGCGGGTTGGATCGAGGCCGCATGCGATGTACATCGCCGCAAGCTCGAGCGTGAGCTCGCGGAGTCGCGGTGGGTCCGGCGCCCGAGTCAACGCATGCAGGTCGACGATGCAGAAGTAGTTCTCGTAGTGATCCTGGTCGCGGGCCCAGTTGCGCAGCGCACCGAGGTAATTGCCGAGGTGCAGGCCGAAATCCGGCTGAATGCCGCTCAGGACACGGGGGCGTGAGGCAGCGGTCGGGGACATCTCAGCTATCAGCCTATCGTCAGGCGGTGCGTCGGCGCTGGCGGCGAGGCTTCGCCAGCGCGCGCGGCGACCAGCATTCCGCGACGAATCCCGCAATTTCCGCGGTGAGCCGCTCCGGCCGGAAACGCAGCTCGAGGATGTTCGACGCCTCGACGAGACGCGCATTGGGGAGCTCGCGCGTGAGAACGCCGGCGTCGGAGAAGGGATGTACCGGGTCGATGTGATGGCCGATCACCAGTGCCGGCATGGTCATCGCACGCCGTTGTGCGCTGTACGGGGCGATGTGGCTGAAGAACAGGCCCTTGAGCACTGCTGCGCTGGGCACCGGATCCTGCCGCACCACATCGAGCGCCACGTTGCCCCAGAACGGCAGGAGCCCGCGCGGGATCCGGCGCAGGCCCGCAGCGACCGGACGCAGCAGACGCCCACCGAAATGGAGGCCGACGAGCAGCGGCCCGAACGCGATCACCGACGCGACCATCGCGTTTTCCAGGACCGGCATCTCGATGACCATGCCGCGCACTCGCTGGGGCGCCTTGTGCGCGATCTCGAGCGTCACGTTGGCACCGAGCGACGTCCCGCCGATCACAGCTTCGTCGATGTCGAGATGGTCGAGCAGCGCGATTGCATCGCCGGCGAATGACTCGATTGAGTACTCCGACATGGCGCCGGGTCGATCGGAACGGCCGTGTCCGAGCGGATCGAGCGCCAGGACATGCGCACCGCTCCTGGCCAGCGCCGTCGCGAGGTGCTCCTGCATCAATGCCGGAATCAGCAGCCCGGGCATGAGCAAGACCCAACGCTTTCCCTCGCCGAACTCCGTGTAGGCAAGCCGGTGCCCCCGAGCCACGAACGCGGAGCGAACCACCGGCGGCTGGCGATCCTTGGGCATCGCGCGAACTATGCCCCAAAAACGGCCGGAGCGCTCCTACTCGTTCTCGTACTTGAAGGAGACGTTGATCCGCGTGCGGAAGCGCGCGATCTTGCCGTGCTCGACGGTCATGTCGAGCTTGACCACCTCCGCGACACGGAGATCGCGCAACGACGAGGACGCGGTCTCGATGGCAAGCTGGGCCGCCTTCTCCCAGGACTCGGTGCTGGTCCCGACCAGCTCGGTGACGCGGTAGACGCTCTCAGCCATGAGCAAACTCCCTGGACGGTGGGTGAGGGTCGCCATTCTGACCACCGCCGTGCCGCATCGGTGGCTCGGTACATCTGGCCTAGAGTCTTGATCCATGCGAACGCTCACCCGAACCGCTGCTCGCTTCTTTCTCGCCGGAATCTTCATGTACTCCGGCTACGGCATGATCCAGGACGCCGAGCGCTACGCGAAAAGGGCGTCGAGTGCAGTGCCGATGCTCCCGGAGGAGCCGATGATCGCCAAAGTGCATGGAGCCGCCATGCTCGGTGCGGGCGGGACGTTCGCACTCGGGATCCTGCCGAAGACCTCCGCACGAATCCTTGCGCTCACGCTGATCCCGAATACGTTCATCGGTCATCCCTTCTGGAAGTCCACCAAGCCTGAGGATCAACGCGCACAACTCGTGCACTTCCTGAAGAACCTGGGCCTGTTCGGCGGGCTCCTCTATGTGAGCTCGGACAAGCGGACGGAGCCCGATCCCGAGGATTGAGTCAGCCCGGTTCGGCGGTGTGGAGACCCGCGAGGTAGGCGCGCAACCCGTCCTGCCAGTCGGGCAGCGGCGGCTCTCCAAGCTTGCTCCATGCGCCGTTGTCGAGCACTGAGTACGCGGGACGCGCCGCGGGAAGCGGGTATTCAGCGGTCGTTATTGGGACGACCGTGGCCGGCAGCCCGCGCGCGCTGATGATCGCGACCGCGAAGTCGTACCAGGTGGTCACGCCGCTGTTGGTCAGGTGGTACGTCCCGGCAGGTCCCACCTCGAGCAGCCGCAGCATCGCGGGCGCGAGATGCCCCGTCCAGGTTGGCGCGCCGTGCTGATCGGCAACCACGCGGAGCTCGGCGCGCTCCGACGCCAGCCGCAGCATCGTGAGCACGAAGTTGGGGCCCTGGCGGCCATAGAGCCAGCTGGTGCGCACGATCAGGTGGTCCGGGCAGTTCTCCTGGACGGCGACCTCGCCGTGCCACTTCGTCCGCCCGTACGCCGACCGCGGCGACGGAACGGCGCCCTCGGGAACGGGGGAAGTCGCCGTGCCGTCGAACACGTAGTCCGTGCTGACGTGACAGCACCGGATCCCCGCACTCGCGCATGCCGCTGCGACGTACCCGGCACCGGTGGCGTTGACGGCTTCGGCCTCCGCCTCGTGCTCCTCGGCCGCGTCGACCCGGGTCCAGGCCGCGCCGTTGATGACCGCGTCGGGCTGCGCCTCCGCGACGGCACGCTCCACTGCGGCGTTGTCGGTGATGTCGCACTCCCACTGCGTCCGGCCGATCATCTCGTGGCCGCGCCGGGTGCCTTCATCGACGAGGTCACCACCAAGCTGCCCGGGGGTGCCGAGCACCAGGTATCTCAGAGTTCGACTCGCGAGTGGTCGCCGAGCATCAGACGCAGCGCGGTCGGTCGCGCCGGCGACTTGCAGACCTCGCACTCCTTGCCGATCAGGGATCCGTCGATCTTCCCGACGATGTCGTGGATGCGCGTGCCCTCGAGGACGATGCTGTTCTCGATCTCTGCGTTGCGCACCACACAGTCGAAGTAGATGGACGTGAACGGCCCGATGTAGGCGTTGTCGACGACGGTGCCGCTGCCAATGATCGCCGGTCCGCGCACCACGCAGTTGCGCAGCGTCGCGCCCTCCTCCACCACCACCTTGCCATGCAGGCGCACGTCCTCACTGACGGTGCCGTCGCAGCGGGCCTCGAGGGTGTCGAGGATCATGCGATTGGCCTCGAGAATGTCATCGAGCCGGCCGGTGTCCTTCCACCAGCCTTCGATGATGTGCGGCATGACCCGCTTGCCGGTGTCGATCATGCGCTGGATTGCGTCGGTGATCTCCAGCTCGCCTCGAGCACTCGGCTCGATGGCGTCGATGGCGTCGAAGATGAGCGGCGAGAACAGGTAGACGCCAACCAGCGCCAGGTCGGACCGGGGCACCGACGGCTTCTCGACGAGCGAGATCACCCTGCCGTCCTCGAGCTCGGCGACGCCGAAGCGCTGCGGTTCGGGAACCCGGGCCAGCAGGATCATGGCGTCGGCCTCGGAACGCCGGAACTCGTCGACAAGCGTTCCGATCCCCTGGGCGATGAGATTGTCGCCGAGGTACATCACGAAGCTCTCCCCTGCGAGGAAGTCACGAGCGATACCCACCGCGTGGGCGAGCCCGAGCGGTGCCTCCTGGGGGATGAAGGTGATGTTCGCGTCGAACTTCGACCCGTCGCCGACGGCGGCGCGCACCTCGTCAGCGGTGTCGCCGACGATGATCCCGATGTCGTGGATACCGGCCTGGGTCAGCGCATCGATTGCGTAGAACAGGATCGGCCGGTTGGCGACGGGGATGAGTTGCTTTGCGCCCGTGTGGGTGATCGGCCGCAGCCGCGTCCCTTTACCGCCACTGAGGATGAGCCCCTTCACCGGGAGCCCGCTGCTCGCATAGCCGCAGGGTACCAGCCGGTCGCCGCGTCAGCCCAGCGGGCAACGGACCGGCAACGACGTCGGACGTGCCCGTGTCGGGGATGGTGACGCTGCAACGGGCCGCAAAGATCGATCTGATGAACGGCCCAAACGCCCCGATTGCCTCTACGCTCAGTCGCGGCGACGCTCCGAGAGGGGGAGCGCCGCTCCAACCCCCTTGTAGGATGCGCCGATGGGTCGACATCTCATCACGAGCGCCTTGCCGTACATCAACGGTGTCAAGCACCTGGGCAACCTCGTGGGTTCGATGCTCCCCGCGGACGTCCATGCGCGCTACATGCGTCTTCGCGGACACGACGTCCTCTTCATCTGCGCGACCGACGAGCACGGCACTCCGGCTGAGCTCGCCGCCGCCGCCGCCGGGCTCAGCGTCGCCGACTACTGCGCGGAGCAACACGAGATCCAGGCCGACCTCGCGCGCCGGTACGGGTTGTCGTTCGACCACTTCGGGCGGAGCTCGTCGCCCCAGAATGCCGAGCTCACCAGGCACTTCGCCGAGCAACTGCGCGCCAACGGCATGGTGGAGGAGCGTGTCACCGACCAGGTGTACTCGCTCGACGACGAGCGCTTTCTCCCCGATCGATACATCATCGGTACCTGTCCGCACTGCGGCTATGAGCGTGCGAACGGGGATCAGTGCGAGAACTGCGCCCGGTTGCTCGAGCCGTCAGACCTGATCAATCCGCGGTCGGCGATCTCGGGCAGCACGCGACTCGAGGTGCGCGCCACGCGTCATCTCTTCATCCGCCAGTCGCTCATGGCGGGCCGGGTCCGCGAGTGGATCGACTCGCATACCGACTGGCCCATCCTCGTGACCTCGATCGCCCGGAACTGGCTCAATGTCGGCCTCGAGGATCGAAGCATCACGCGCGACCTCAAGTGGGGCATCCCGGTTGGCTGGCCGGGGTTCGAGGGCAAAGTCTTCTACGTCTGGTTCGATGCGCCGATCGAGTACATCGGCGCGACCAAGGAGTGGGCCGACCTCGATCCTGAGGCACGCGACTGGCGTTCCTGGTGGTTCAACGCCACCGACGTGCGCTACACGGAGTTCCTTGGCAAGGACAACATCCCGTTTCACACCATCAACTTCCCGATCACGATCATGGGCTCGGGTGAGCCGTGGAAGCTCGTCGACTACATCAAGGGGTTCAACTACCTCACCTACTACGGCGGGAAGTTCTCGACGAGCCAGCAGCGCGGTGTGTTCATGGACGCCGCGATCGATCTCCTCCCCGCCGACTACTGGCGGTATGCGCTGCTCGCATCGGCGCCCGAGTCGGACGACAACGAGTTCACGTGGGAGAGCTTCGCGCTCACCGTCAACAAGGACCTGGCCGGCATCTTCGGCAACTTCGTGCAGCGGACCCTGAAGCTGAGCGAGAAGCTCTTCGGCTTGACCGTGCCGGACGGCGGCGATCCAGGCCAAGAGGAGGCGGAACTCGCCGCCTCGCTCGACGCGGCCCTCGCGACGTTCGCGATCGAGATGGACGAGATGCGCTTCCGGCCCGCGGCGTTTGCGCTGCGCAGTCTGTGGACGCTCGGGAACCAATACCTGGACCGTTGTGCCCCGTGGCACGAGACCGACCCCGCGCGGGTCGCCTGCATCCTGCGCACAGCGATCAACGTCGCGCGGATCGAGGCGATCGTTTCCGCTCCCTTCGTCCCGTTCGCGTGCGACCGCCTCGCCGCGTCGCTCGGCTTGACTGCTGACGAGCGCACCTGGCCCGGTCTGGCGAGCGACGAATTGGGACGGCTCAGGCCGGGTCGCAGCCTTGAGATCGGCGAGC
>PKYW01000016.1 GCA_003132805.1 Candidatus Dormiibacterota bacterium
GACCGGTCGCAAAGCGACGGTTGCGGCGGAGGTAGCGGCGGCGAACCGCGAGGTCGGCGGAGCCATCGGGTCCGCTGCGGGGGAGTCGTCGAACTGGAGAGATTTCCGCCATCTGCTGTGTCCAACGGGGTTGGCAGGGGTCCGGTTACGCCCCCCGCGAGTACGCGCAAGTATCATGCAACCTTGCGAGTTTGGGTGAGCTTGCGGGCGACGCGGCGCTCTGCAGTGGTCGCGTTGAGCTCCCAGTTGGATGTCTGGAGGTACCTTGGACGGCGCGCCCGATAGCCCCGACCCCATCGCGCTCGCTCGCCAGGTGGTCGAGGACGCCATCAAGCTGGTGCGCGCCGAGCTCGCGGTCGTCGGCGCGGAACTGAAGCGGGCGATCATTCAACTGGTGATTGCCGCGGCGATGATCATTGTCGCCTTGGTGTTTCTGCTGATTGGAGTGATCGAGGCGCTGGGTGCACTGCCATCCGGGCTCGGCATTCTCGGTGCCGAGTGGGTGCGCTGGCTGGTGCTTGGCGGAATATTCCTGGTCCTCGCGGGTGTGCTCATCTTTATCGGGCAGTCCAAGGCGAGAAAGGCGATCAAACGAGGGCGGAAGCACATCGAAAGCGCGTTGAAGGAGGATGCCGAGTGGCTCCGGGAACTGACGAAGCGCAGCGTCAAAGGGAGCTGAGCAAGCAGGCGCTGGAGACCAGCGCCGGCCGGTTGGAGGAGCGCGTTCGCGCTGAGCTCGACTGGAAGGCGCGCTTGCGCCGCGACGGTCCTCGCTATGCGGCCATTGCCGGCGGGGCGATCCTCCTCATCACGACAATCGTGATCATTCGCTCACGCCTCCGCGGCGACGAGGCCGAGGAGGAGACCGCACCGGCGACGCTCGACGACCTGGTGGCCGAACTCCATGCGCTGCGCAAGGAGGTCAAGAAGGGCGGCGACAAGACGCCGATCTGGCAGAAAGTCGTGCTCCGCGGCGTCAGTTCGGCAGCAGCCGCCGGCGGTGCCTACGCAGCCAAGCGACTGGTCGACCGCCAGGAGGCTAGGGTCGAGGTCTGACGGCGATCGTGATCCGGCCGATGGCGCAGAGCGCGCCGTCGTCGTTGGTGATCTCGACGTCCCAGATCCACGTGGTGCGGCCGCGGTGACGCGGCTTGGCCTCGGCGTGGATGGTGCCGCTGGTGATCGGCCTGAGGAAGTTCATATTGTTGGACATCCCCACGGCGATGTTGCCGGCATCCTGGACGCCCATGTGGGTGCCGACTGACGCGATCGTCTCGGCCATCGAACAGAAGATCCCGCCGTGGACGATGCCGTACGGCTGGAGGACCTTTTCCGTGACCGGACACGTCGCGGTCATGCGGTCCGGACTGGTCTCGCCGTACCTGAGCCCGTAGAGCGAGTCGTGGAGCATGACGGGACCGGGATCGAGATTCGCCATACGGCGGGGAAGTTTCGCACGACCCCGCGCGGGGTCGCGGTCAGCGCTTGACGAGCAGCTCGGTGAGCGCGCCTTCGTGCGAGGAGAGCAGCGAGTGAAGCTCGAGCATCTCGTCACCGGTGATGGGGTCGGCCACGTCCGGGACGCCCTCATCGATGGCCGGAACCTTGTTCTCCTCAGCCTCGGTCTGGAAGATGATCTGGAGGAGGTTCTCGTCGTTGCAGGATGCGCAGGTCACACGGACCAGGGCGCGGTTGCCCTGCTGGGCGAGCACGTTGATCCCGCAGTCGGCCATGTTCTCGCCGCACGCAGAGCAGCGATAACGCCGAGCCTGGAATCGGAGCAACTCGAGCAGGTCCATCACTGACCAGTATATGCCGCGTGCCGAGGCGGCAAACAGGGGGTCCCACGGGACGTCCGGTACACTCGATGCCCTCCGCTGGGGAGTGGCCAAGTGGTAAGGCAGCTGATTCTGGATCAGCCAATCAGAGGTTCGAATCCTCTCTCCCCAGCCATTGTCATGTCTCAGGCACGGTCGTGGCGGACCCGGTAGTGAGCGAGTTCGCGCGCATAATGTCAAAGCTGCTCCACGCTGCCTCAAGGGGGCTTACGCGAATGGAGTAAGGCCTGAAGCGCGAGGCCGCTTGCTTTGCGGATAGGAGAAGCTGATGCAAGTAGGCGTTGCCCTGGGCGGCGAGCCGGCAGGTCCAATTGCTTCGGGTTCTCAAGCGGAGGCTACGAGCGAGGCGGCCGTTGAGATCTCGCACCTGCGCAAGACGTATGGGCCACTGGTCGCGGTCGACGACGTCTCTTTCGCGGTTACCGAGGGCGAGATCTTCGGCATCCTCGGCCCGAACGGAGCCGGGAAGACAACCACCGTCGAGTGCGCTATCGGTCTCCGATCCCCGGACTCCGGGTCGATCCGGCTGATGGGCGTCGACCCGCAAGTAGACAGGGCCCAGATTCACGAGATCACCGGCGTCCAACTCCAGTCGGGTGCCTTTCCGGCCAAGCTCAGGGTCGGCGAGATCATCGACATGTACCGGTCCTTTTATCTCCATCCGGCTGACGTGAGCGAACTGGCCGGTGCGCTCGGGCTCGCCGATAAGCGCAAGTCCTACTACCGATCGCTGTCCGGCGGCCAGCAGCAGCGTCTATCGGTGGTGCTGGCGCTCATCGGCGCGCCCAGGATAGCGGTGCTCGACGAGATGACTACCGGTCTTGATCCGCAGGCCCGCAGGGACGTCTGGGACCTGATCGAGCATCTTCGTGACCGTGGGACGACCGTCGTGCTGGTCACACATTTCATGGAGGAAGCCGAGCGACTGTGCGACCGCATTGCTCTCATCGACTCCGGGCGGATCGTCGCACTGGATACCCCGGCCGGACTCGCTGCGCGGGCCAGTGGGACGAAGACCGTCCGGTTCCATCCGTCGGTCACGTTCGACGAGCGCGTGCTGACCCGTCTGCCTGAGGTGACCGCGGTCGCGCATGACGGGCACAACGTCGTCGTTACAGGCAGCGGCGAGCTCGCCACCGCCGTCATAGTCGCGATGCATACGGCGGGAATCGAAACGCACGACGTGCGGATCGACACGTCGACGTTGGAAGACGCGTTCGTGCGCCTCACTGGCAGACATCCCCACGAAGCGGGAGACGAACCACAGGTATGAGCACGCTTGCAGTGACCCGGCCGAGAGCGCCGCTCGCCGCGTTCGGCAACATGGTGCTCAACGAGGCCAGGCTGGCCTGGCGGCAGCCGGCCGGGGTGATCGCCGGTGCGGGGGTCGCCGTGTTGCTCGTGGTCATCTTCGGCGAGATCCCCGCGTTCAGAGCGCCGTCAGCCAGTCTGGGCGGCTATTCCGCTTTCGACATCTACATCCCGATCCTGATGTCGTTCTCGATCGCGGTGATCGCCTTCACGTACCTCCCAGGACCTCTGGTTTCCTACCGCGAACTCGGGATCCTGCGGCGCTTGTCAACTACGCCAGTGCCCGCGTATTGGCTCCTTGCCGCGCAGATTGTGGTGCAGACCTGTCTGATGGTGGTCACGCTGGCGCTGGTCGTCACCGTGAGTATCGTCTTCTTTGGGATCAGCGCCCCAAAGGACCCAGCCGCGATGGTGTTGTCGATCGCCCTCACCATGGCGGCGCTGTTCGCGATCGGCCTGACGATCGCGGCGGTGGCCCGCACGTCAGGTGCCGCTCGGGGTCTCATGGCGGCGGCACTCTACCCGATGATGTTCTTCTCCGGGCTGTACTACCCGGTGCAGCTGATGCCAGCCTTCATCCAGGACATCAGCAAATACACCCCCCTCGGCGCGGCCGTACCGGCGATCGGCGACTCCTGGGTAGGCCAATTCCCTCCCGCTCAGCCACTGCTGGTGCTCGCGGCGTATGCATTGGTATTCGGCTTTCTCGCCAAGCGCTTCTTCAGGTGGGAGTAGCCTCGGCGCGCTGGGGAGCGCGCCGACGGGTCCGCATTTGCGAACGCTTGCTGTGATCTCAGGACATCGTTGATACATGTCTCAGGACATCGTTGACACATGTCGACCGAGCTATCCTCTCGATCGAATGTTCCTGGGTACGATTGGGTGCTGAGGGTCGCGCTGTTGCAGGTCGCCAGCCCTGCCACCGAGGCGGTTGGGGCTCGTCGCGATCGGGTGGGACAGATGGTTGCCGCCGCCAAAGGTGCTGATCTTGTCGTGCTGCCGGAGCTTTGGGGTGTCGGCTACTTTGCATTTGACCGCTACCGCGAGCTGTCCGAGCCGATGAACGGCGACACCGTCGCCGCCGGCCAGGAGTGGGCTCGACAATTGGGCTGCTACCTGCACCACGGCAGCTTTGTGGAATGCGGCCCCGACGGTCGGCTCTACAACACCGCGGTGCTCATCGATCCCGCCGGCGAGATTGCACACACGTACCGCAAGATCCACGTCTTCGGATATCGGTCTCGCGAAGCCGAACTGCTCACACCCGGCTCGGACATCACGGTCGCCGACACCCCGCTGGGTGCTGTTGCCGCCACCACGTGCTACGACCTTCGTTTTCCCGAGTTATGGAGAGCTCTGGTCGACGCGGGCGCGCACATCGTCATCGTTCCCGCAGCATGGCCGGCGGCACGGATTGATCACTGGCGCCTCTTCACCTCGTGTCGCGCCGTGGAAGAGCAGATCATTCTCATTTCGTGCAACGCGGTCGGCGAGCAGAACGGAATCGCGCTCGGCGGGCGTAGCCGAATTGTCGACCCGTGGGGTCTGGTGCTCACGGAGGCGGGCGACAGCGAGGGCATCACCTGGTGCGATGTTGACCCAGCAGTGATCGCTCGTGTTCGCGAGGACTTTCCGGTTCTGCGGGACCGCCGGCTGAGCTTGTCCGAACGATGACGCTGCGATTTCGAGCGATCGGCACGGACTCCGACTTCACCCTGAACGCGCCGCGGCTGATCATCGCCGCATACACGGGCCGCGACGCGGCCGCCGTTGCCGCGCACATCGAGGAGCTGGCCGCAATCGGCATCCCGCCGCCGGCATCGGTCCCCGCTTTCTTTGAACTCGATCCAGGTCTTGTCACGTCCGATCCGGTGGTCACGATCACCGGCTCGAATACGTCCGGCGAGGTTGAGCCCGTGCTGATTCGCCACAACGGACGTCATTACCTGGGAGTTGGCTCAGACCACACGGATCGCGACCTGGAGCGGACCGACATCGCCGCCTCAAAGGCCGCATGCCCCAAACCTGTGGGCCACCAGGTAATCGCCCTGCCCGATGACCTTGCCGCGCTGAGTTGGGACGCAATCGACATCGAATCCGATGTGGATGGCCAGGCCTACCAGCGGGCCAGCCTCGTTTCGATGCGTACTCCCACCGATCTGCTCTCACGCATGAACAGCACGCTCGGCGAACTCGGGGACGATCTTGTCATCTTCTGCGGGACGGTCCCGCTGCTGACCGGTGAATTCCGCGTGGGGCGACTCTGGCGTCTTGAGCTGCAACTGGACCCAAACACGAGTCTGACTCACTCCTACGAGGTGCTCCCCGGCCATGGCTAAGCCCGAACGCGAATTCTTCGCTACCAACACCGTGGACTTCACTCTCTGTGCTGGCGACGTCGACACCCTCACTGAATCCATCCTCGCCACCGATCCCGAAACCGGCATTGCCACCTCGTTGATGCGCTTCGCTCCCGGCACCGACACCACGCCCAACGGGGTCCAGACGCACGAGTTCTGGGAGGAGGTGTACATCGTCGAAGGCTCGATCACCGATCTGCGGTTGGATGAAACCTTCACCGCCGGCATGTACGCCTGCCGGCCGCCGGGCATGGCTCACGGACCGTGGCGTAGCGATGATGGGTGTCTGACCTTCCAGGTGCGCTACCGGGCTTGATCGGGGATGCCCTTCAACGCGTGGACAATGTGACCCGACCGACTCTGCATTCATTTCAAGAGATCCTGGGTCCAGCGCGCGGTGATAAGAGCATCGGCCGAGGGACGGCCCAGTTGACCTACCGGAACAGGCTGCGGCGCTTCCCAACTCCGACGATACGCAGCAACGCGAGCAGAATGACTGCGCCGGCGAACGCAATGACTATCTCCATGAAGATCGAGTGACTCGTCAGGGCCGTCGTCACACCCAGATAGCGTGCGAGAAAGCCACCGGCGAGCGCGCCGATTAGACCAACCACGATGTCCATCATCACGCCCTTCCCGTGACCGGACATCACCTTGCTCGCGAGAAACCCCGCAACCAAGCCGATCAGGGCCCAGACCAGGATCGATTCTGGATCGAGCGTCACTGAAACCAATGCAAGCATCATGTTGTCCCCGTTCTGATATCGACTAGATGGATGAAGTAGCACTGCGAGCTATTGCCACGCTCACAAGCTTCGCGATGACACCAACTCCTTAAGTGGGCACACGACACTGAGTCCTTCAGAGTGCTACCCAACGTGGCATCAGTGTCCAAGCGCGGCCGCAACAATTTCAGTAACACCTGAGTGCACGCGTACAGTGATCGGATATGAACATCCCACTCCCTCCGATGACTCCGGCCGAACCCGATCCGCAACCGGCGTCCGACCCCGAACCCGAGCCTGAACAAGAGCCTCAACAGGATCCTGCTCCCGAGAAGGAGCCCGAGCCCGAGAAGGCGTTGGTTAACTAGGGCAGACTCGCCCCATACCGCCAAGGGTTTCGATCGGTATGCGTCGCGCGACGACAATGCGCGTTTCGCCGTGGTTGCGCATCGAGTGACACCACGCGCAGGGTGGGTGATGGGCCAGCTGAAAAATACTCGGCGCCCGATACAGGAGGATGGTCATGCACGCATATGACTTCACCATCGTCGTACCGCACACCAAGGGCAGCCTTGCGACTCTCGCGGAGGAACTGGGCCGCGAGAAGATCAACATCGAGGGCCTGTGTGCCGTCGAGCAGAACGGGAGCATCATCTTCCACCTGCTGACGACCGACAAGGCCGGAACCAGGGTCGCAATCGGCAAGGTCGGCTATAAAGTCACCCGCGAGATGGAAGTGATCGCTGAGTCGATTGAGAACCATCCGGGGATGCTGGGTAAGGTCACGCGCCGCCTCGCCGATGCCGGCATCAACCTCACCGTCGTCTATCTTGCGACCGACACGCGTCTGGTGCTCGGTTCCGAGGACATCTCGGCACTCGAGAACGCCTGGAAGGAAATCGCGGCTGTCGCTTCCCGCTAAGGGCAGCAGCGTCGGCCGGTCGGCCTCGGGCCGGCTGGCTCGGCCGCGCGACTCCGACTTCGGATTTCGAGATGTGTTGCTGCAATTGTTATGACCTTTCGATCAACTTCAGCTGATCAGTTCTTCGTCCTGGCGCGAGCGGCATGGATGATCAGAACTCCGACGCCTGCTGGCGTTGGTCATTGCGATTTGTGCGGAGATGCGAGATGACTGAACAGAACGGGAATGATCGTGATCGGCGCGTCGCATCGGGCTTTCCCGATCCAGCGGACGTACCGGGCCCTACGGAAAGATTGCGCCAGGTCCATGGAGGAGCAGCGACCGAACCGATGCCAAAGTACGGACGCGCCTCCGCCTCCACGGCGGGTTCGAATGATTACGTGCCACTCGATGAGATGACGCACGTATCCGGCGGGCTCGCTGACGGAGCGGTTGACCGGGTGTCGGCCTTCGCTCGGCGTGTTGGCGACGATCTCGCTGATCGGTTGCGCACCGAGCTCGACGCGCGCGGCGCTGCGGAGATGGCGAAGACGGCGGGCGTCGGTGTCGCCGAGATCGGTGCGGCTGGGGTACTCGGCCTCGGCGCGATCGGCGCGTCAGCCGCTGCAATGATCGTCGGTCTCAACAAGGTCATGCCCGCCTGGGCATCCTCGCTGGTTGTGGCCGGAGTCTTCGGCCTCCCAGCCGGGATTCTCGCGTCACGCGGCATCCGCCACGTGAAAGTGCTGGCAACCATCGGGACTGCAGAGCACTCCTGAGGCGATTGGGTACGTATCCACCGCGGCGAGCGTCCGATGCTCGCCGCGGTGGAGCGAATCACGTGTGGATAAAAGTGCCGTCCGCGACGGCGCAGGTCGCGTGAGTGAGCCTCAGTAGTAGTGACGTCGTCCGGCCACCGCGTGTCCGGCCATCCCCATGAGCTCGAGCACGATCCCAATGATCAGGAGAATGACTCCGATAGTCCAGAAGATCGGGATCGCCGCAACGAAGCCGATGATCAGCAGCACAACGCCGAGAAAGATCATGTTCACCCCTTGAGTGGTTCGGTAACGCAGTCTTGCGCAGTCATAGCGCTCAGGATGGTCAGTTTATGAGTGTGCTCGTAACATTTACAGCAACACGAACCTCCCACTCCGCGCGTACCAAGCATCGCGTGCGTTACGCCCTCGCGCACGCAGATCTACGCCGGCGGGTACGGCGCCGCACTTACCCGGCAGCCGAGTCCTTCAAGGATTCTCACAGCGATTTCGGCATTGCCGTTCACCGTCAGGCGGTATATGCCTGCCTCGCCGATTCGCGGCTCGATCCGACTCACACCGAGTCCAGCATCCTCAAGCGCCACCAGCATGTGGGCAACACCGCCATGCCGGTGGGGCATAGCCAGCACGAGATCGGTATCCCTGACGTCGATCGTGAGCATGTCTCGTCCCCTCTCTGGCCTCTTATTCGACTCTACGATCCATCAGGATCCGAAGACGAAGACAGCGACACACAGCCAGCAGGCGGTTGCTCCCACGCCGATCCAGACCGCGGTGCGCCGCCAGGTGCCGAAATCGCGCGAGCGACGCTTCCGAAGATACGTTTGGCGGACCCGGAGGGCGTCGTCCCCCGATGGCGGTGTCATCACACGCCTCTCGCTGGTGGCATCCAGGGATTCTGTCCTTCAGGGCGTAACAAGATCAGCAACATCGACGCTGCCCAAGCGCCTGCACGCCGATTCCCAAAACCCCAGCCGTGACCGGAATCGTTCCGCCTGAGCCGCCACGACCGGCACGTTGGTCAATTCGACTTCGCGCCGCGCCTGAGGTGATTGATCGGCCATGAGTTGCTCGATGCGTTCGAGGACTGCTTCCTCCATGGCCAGGATCTCGGTGTAGATGTTCCTCCAGAACTCGGCTTGCTCAGGGGTGGCAGTGGCGAGATCAGCCTCGTCCTCCATGCCCAGTGCGTGGTCCCCGCCCCTGATCGCGGCGACAACGTCAGGTCTGTCCTTGGTAGCTTCCTGGGGAGTCATAGGTGCTCTGATACACCCAAACCCGTAAAAAGATCAGCAACAGGTTTCGTAGAGTCACAACTATGGGGACGGATCACTCGAACCCGGTCACACGGCCCTTCGAGGGTGAGGACATCGAAACCACGCACTGGGAAGATGCGCGTCACTGGATGAGCATCTACGACGACCTGATCCGTTTCAAGCTCGGCTTGATCGATCGGGTCAACCGTGAACTGCCCAAGCTGCACCCCGTTGCCCAGGCTGCCGCCGACGAGGACGTCCGCTTCATCGAAGAGCAGATGGCGGGGTACTACGCCCGGCTGGACCTCTGGTACCAGAGGGTCTGGGAACTCCAGGGCCTGTGGCTGGATCCGGACAGTCGCCTGGTACGTCACAAGGGGCAAGAGGCGGTGCTCACCAACCGAGAATTCGAACTCCTCCAATTCCTCCTCGACCATCCTCATCGCTACTACACAGCGGTTCAGATCACCGCGCTTGCCTGGTCGGACGCGGCGCTGTTCCCAGAGGAAGTCCGGAATTACGTACTCCGCGTGCGGAAGATCCTCGCCCGTCTGGAAATTCCCTGCGACCTGGTCAATCGACCCGGGCGGGGCTATTCGCTGACCTTTCGTGGCACGGATTAGCGCCCGCGTCTTGACGTGTCGGATTTTGTGAGACGACCTTGCCGTTGAGCCCTGACGACGCCGCCTCGCTGGGCTTGAAGCTGACCAACCTCGACACGCCGCTGTTTGACGGGGCTGGCGCAACCAAGCGCGACCTCATTGACTATCTGGAGGCCGTGGCCGACCGGATCATTCTGGAGCTGGCAGACCGCCCGCTCTCGGTGATCCGTGTGCACCGAGGCCAGGAAGCGTTCATGCAGAAGAACCTGCCCTCGTACACGCCTTCGTGGGTAGAGCGCGTGACGATGTGGGCGGAGTCGTCGAAGCGCGATGTGACCTACGCACTCTGCAACGACCGACGGACGCTGCTCTGGTTCGCGAACCAGCGCGCCGTCGAATATCACCCGGCGTTGATCCGCGTCGACAACCCCGAGCACATGACTCACCTCGTGCTCGACATCGATCCCCCGAACGCCGATGCCTTTCCCGAGGCCGTGCGAGCTGCGCGGGTGGTACGACAAGTCCTCAGCGATGAAGGCCTCGACGCTGTCATCAAGACGAGTGGAGCGAAGGGACTACACATCTTCGTACCCATCGATCTCAGCGTGTCCATGGATGCAGCCGCAGCGGCCACTCGAGCGATCGCCGCACGAGCAGAGCGACTGGATCCGAGCACGCTCACCACTGCCTTTGTCAAGGATGACCGCGCAGGTAAGGTGTTCGTCGATTCAACACGCGTCGGCGGAGCGACCGTCGTCGCTGCGTACAGCCCGCGTGTGCGGCCGGGCGCTCCCGTGTCGTTTCCACTGGACTGGGACGAGTTGGATGACGTCTCGCCTCGTGACTTCACGGTGCTCACTGCGGTGGGTCGTCTCGGCGACGAGGACCGATGGGCAAGCCGGATGCCGCCGCCTCAACAGTTGAGCGCCGAGTTGCTTGAGGAGGGCCGATCTATCCCGGTCGCTCGCGTCCAGGCGATGCATGAGGGCAAGCGCCGGGCGCGAGGAAGCCGCTAACAGCAGTCCGCTCTTCCGCGGAAACTATCGGTGGCATCGCAGCCGCCGACGACTTAGCTCTTGATGACTCGATACTCGAGGAACGTCGCAAAGCGCGACTGACGGACGCTGAGTTGCTCGAGCTCCGTCGAGCGCGTGAATCCGTCGAACAGGCGCTTGCCATCGCCGAGGATGAGCGGCGCGATGATGAGCGTCAGCTCGTCGACGAGGCCGGCCTCCAGGAACTGTCGGATGATGTCGGCGCCGCCCATGACGTGCACGTCCTTCTCGCCGGCGGCCGCGCGGGCGCGCTCCGCCGCGTCAGTGATGGTGCCCACAAAGGTGAAGCCGTGGTCCTGTGGCTCTTCTGCAGGACGGCGCGTGACGATGAAGAAGGGAACCGGCCAGGGATTCTGGTCACCCCAGTGGTCGGCGGCTTCGTACGTGCCGTGGCCGCCAATGACCGCCCCCATGGTCGCCGCCGCAGTGTCGAACCACGCCTGGTCATCCGGCTGCATCTGGCCGCGCTCCGAAGAGTCGTAGCGCCACGGGCCGCCGAACACCCAGTTGTGCAAGCGCTCTCCCCCAACGCCCAGGCCGCACCCCGGGCCGTCATTGGGTCCTGTGATGTAGCCGTCCACCGACATCGTGATCAGCGCCACCACCTTGCTCATCGCTCACCTCCAACTCCTAATTCTCCACTCGGAACAGCACCCACTCCCCGGGAACCCCCTTCAACGAGTGCGCGCCAAGGTCGCTGAATCGCAGACCGGATCCAGCCACAAGATCCTTCACCGTGCTCGAAACACGCACCTCGCTCGGTTCCGCTCCCGCCGCGACGCGGGCCGCGATGTGAACCGCAATACCCGCCAAGCCGCCGTCCGTCACCTCGCACTCACCCGTATGTAGGCCCGCGCGGATCTCAATCCCAAGAGGCCGCACTGCCACTGCGACTGCTTGTGCACAACGAATGGCGCGCGCGGGGCCATCGAACCTGGCCATGAAGCTATCGCCGGCCGTGTCGACCTCGATACCGCGGTGGACCGCGAGCTCACGTCGCACCACTGCGTGATGCGCTTCGAGCAGGTCTCGCCACGCACGATCACCGAGTGCTGCCGCGTGCTCGGTGGATCCGACGATGTCGGTGAAGAGCACGGTCGCAAGAACGCGATCGGTGTCGGGGGCTCGATGCGCTCCGGTGAGAAACTCCTCGATCTCGTTCGTGATCGCCATGTGGTCGCCAAGAAAAGGGATGTGGTCGTCGCCTGGGAGCTCAACGAGTTTCGCGCCCGGAATCCGCTCGACCACGGCGCGTCCATGTTCAACGTTCGTGACGCGGTCGCCGGTGCGATGGAGAACAAGCGTCGGAGCCTGGATGTGCGGCAAGGCCTGGCGCACATCGACGGAAGCGAGAAGTTCCGCTCGCTCGCGCCACGCACCCGGCGAGTTGCCGAGGCGTTCGAAGCGCGCCCACCACTGCTGGAGCCGCTCGTCGCGGCTCGGTCCCTGGATATCGAGGTTCTTTCCGGTTCCCATCTCGCTGGTGAATCGCTCGTAGAAGCGCCGTTGCTCTTCCTCGGTCCGGCCGAAGGGCCAATCAGGCGACCGCACGGTCTTCGCCGAGGGTGCATAGAGGACGAGCGCGCGGACGCGCTCCGGGTACGTTGCTGCGAACAGCAGCATCATCGCGGCCGCGCGTGCCCCGCCGAAGATCGCCGCCGTTTCCGAGCCGGCGGCATCCATGACGGCCCGCACGTCGTCCATCTGCAACTCGACGACCGGCGGTTCGGGACCTCGATCGGAGAGCCCGACTCCGCGCATGTCGAACAGGATGAGCCTCGAGAATGACGCCAGCCGGTTGAGGTAGCGCGCCCATGCAGGCCACTCCCACATGATTTCGAGGTTGGACCAGATCCCCGGGCTGTACACGAGGTCGATCGGTCCATCGCCGACGACCTGATATGCGATGTGGACGCCTTCGTGGACGGCGTAGCGGATCTGCTTGTCCATCGGCGAAGGGTACTGGCCGCGGGTTAGCCGGACGTCCCAAAACATGGTCGGAGAATCCGCATGTCTCGCGACGCCCACCCGGTTGACATTGCGAGAGTGTTGGGGCGCCTAGGAGCGGTACTCGCGCACAACGTAGGTGTGCGCGAGCTTGTCATGCCAGCCCTGCTTGTACGTGTCCAGGCCGGCCCAGATGAGCCCGAGACAGATCACCCAGACACTCAGGAGGTAGCCGAAGAAGCGGCCAATGCTCTGAGGCAGGGAGATGCGCCCCCCGGTGGTGGCGTCAACGACACGGAGACCAAGCAGGTGCTGGCCAAGGGTGCCGCCGAACAGCCACCAAGCAAGCACGAAGTAGAGCAACGTCACCACGAAATCCGGCCAGGTCCTGGCGAGGAGGTAGTAGCCAGCGGTAGAGGCGCAGTTACCCGCAGATTGTGAGCAGGTGTCGAAGCCGTGCTGCGCGAAGAGGAGCGACATGGGCAGGCCATACGCGAACCCGACCAGGAATGTGTCGATGAACCACGCGCCGAAGCGAATCCAAAATCCGGCGTAGGTCCGCAGCGGAGGCTCTGGCGCCGGCCATCGAGGCGGTTCTGGATAGAAGGGCGGAGGTGGCGCGGATCCCAGCGTCGATGGCCGCGATGAGCTCACCTTCGGGAGTATGCGCGCTGGAATGGGAGTGGTTTGTCGTCGCCAGAGTGGGATTACAGGCTGCTCGCCCATCGATCTTGTTCGTGACGACCTGAGCATTTGCTCACCGCCTTGATATCTGCTCACCTGGCGAGCTATGGTGGCCCTCGCGCGATCGAGATCTGGGAGTTATTCATGCCCGAGCCAGGCGGCCGGTAGGTGCCGCTCGTCCCGCTGCAGCAGATCCTGACCAAGGGTCGGTCTGACGGGTACGCCGTCGGGTACTTCGAGGCGTGGGACGCGTGCTCGCTCGAGGCGGTGCTGACCGCTGCGGAGGAGGAGTCCGCCCCCGTGATTCTCGGATTCGGGGCAATGATGGTGGACGGGAGGTGGCTGGACAACGGCGGCGTCGAGGTCCTCGGTGCCATCGGACGCAGCTATGCCACGAGAAGCTCGGTAGATGTCGCGCTGATTTTCAACGAGGCTCACTCACTCGACCAGGCTAGGCGTGGCATCGACGCCGGCTTCAACGCGGTGATGATCGACACGCATTCCTGGCCAACGGAGGATGCGATCGTCGCTGTGAAGGAGCTCTGCCGCGTGGCGCACCAGTCGGGCGTGGCGGTTGAAGGCGAGCTCGGCAGTCCCGCAGAAGCCACGGCCTCGGGTGTGGACCACAGTCACGCCAGCCTCACGGACCCGGACGAAGCCGGGCGTTTCGTCGAGGAGACAGGTGTGGACTGTCTGGCAGTTTCAGTCGGGAATGTCCACATCATGATGGATCAGGAAGCCTCCATTGACCTAGAGCGTCTGCAATCGATCCACGATCGGGTCGACGTGCCGCTCGTCATCCACGGTGGAACCAGCTTCCCGCCGGCCGCAGTTGAGTCGGCGATCGCGCAGGGGGTCGCGAAGTTCAACGTGGGCACCGTACTCAAACACCAGTTCTGGTCTGGTCTGGAAACGGCGGTCCGCTCCGCCGGCACCCCTCCCGATGTGCACCAGCTCCTCGGTTCCCACAAGGACTCCGATGTGACGCGCATCGGCCAGGAGCGGATGACCGCCAAGGTTCGCTCCCTCATCAAGCAGTACGGGGGCAGCGGGCGTCAGGTCACTGCGGCGGAGGCTGCTGCGCGATGACTTCTGGCACTGGGGTCGAGAACACTGAGCGCGGCGTGTCCGAAGTCGACACGGCTCACGAACTCGACCTCTATCGGCAGATGCTGTTGATCCGGCGCTTCGAAGAGCGCGTCTATCTCCTCTATCTGCAGGGCGAGATCCCGGGGACGCTGCATCAGTCGCAGGGCCAGGAGGCGGTTGCGGTTGGTGTCTGCGACGTGCTGCAGCGGACCGACTGGATCACCTCCACCCATCGACCGCACGGTCACGCGCTGGCAAAGGGCGTCGATCTTCGTGCTGCCATGGCCGAGCTCTTCGGCAAGGCGACGGGCTGCTGCGGCGGCAAGGGTGGGTCGATGCATCTCGGCGACCCATCGGTCGGCATGCTCCCGGCGATCGCCATCGTCGGGGGAGGCAACACGGTGGTCACCGGCCTCGGGCTGGCGTTCAAGTTGATGCGGACCGATCAGGTGGCGGTGTGCTTCTTCGGTGATGGCGCGAGCAACGAGGGTGCATTTCACGAGGGTCTGAACTTCGCGGCAGTCCAGCATCTCCCGATCGTGTTCGCCTGCGAGAACAACCTGTACGGCGCCTCAACCCCGTTCCACGAGACAAGCCTCGTCCCGGATGTCGCGACGCGCGCTGCCGCATACGGTGTAAGGGGAGAGATCGTCGACGGGATGGACGTGCTCGCCGCACGCGAGGCCGCCGGGCGTGCGGTGGCCGAGGCGCGCGCTGGTGATGGCCCCTCCCTGCTCGAGTTCAAGACCTACCGGTTCGCCGGCCACAGCCGCGGTGATGTCAGGGGCTATCGCAGCCGCGATGAGGAGGCCGATTGGAAGGAACGTGATCCGATCGTGCGTCTCCGCGAACGCCTCGCGTTGACCCTTGACGAAGGAATCCTCGATGAAACGGACACACAGGTCGAGGCCGCGCTCGACGAAGCCGTCGAGTTTGCACGGCAGTCACCGCTTCCGCGCCCTGAAGACGCGTTGACCGGCGCGTACGCAACCGTGATCGGCAGGGAGGCGACGCCGTGACCGTCGCTGCTGGGCCGGCCAACGGCGAACGCCGGCTCACGATTGCCGAGGCGTTGCGCGAAGCGATCGCCGAGGAGATGCGACACGACGAGAAGGTCTTCCTCATCGGAGAGGACGTCGGCGTTCCCGGAGGTTTCGGAGGTGCGTTCGGCGTGTACCTTGGGCTGACCGAGGAATTCGGCCACGACCGCATCATCGACACGCCGATCAGCGAGAAGGCGATTGCGGGGGCCGCGATCGGCGCCGCGCTGATGGGGATGCGGCCGATTCCGGACCTCCAGTACGCCGATTTCCTCTTCGAGTGCATGGACGAGTTGGTCAACCAGGCCGCGAAGATGCGGTACATGTCCAACGGGAAGTTGAGCGTCCCGATGGTGCTTCGCTGTCCGGTCGGCACGGCGAATCGCGGCGCGCAGCATGGTCAGTGCCCGGAGAGCTACTTCGTGCATGTGCCCGGACTCAAAGTCGTGTGTGTTTCCGACGCGTATCACGCCAAGGGACTGCTGAAGAGCGCTGTTCGCGACGATGATCCCGTCCTCTTCTTCGAGCACAAGTTGCTCTACGGCAGCAAGGGACGCGAGCAGGCCGGTGGAATGGATCTGACAGCACACGTGCCCGAGGAGGAGTACTTCTTCCCGATCGGCAAGGCGGTGGTGAAGCGCGCGGGCACGTCGGTCACCGTGGTGGCAACGCAGATGAGCCTCTACCGTGCGCTCGCGGCCGCCGAGGAACTGGCCCATGACGGCATCGAATGCGAGGTGATCGATCCGCTAACACTGCTCCCGCTCGACGAGGAGACGATCTTCGCGTCAGTCCGGAAGACGGGCCGTCTGGTGATTGCCCATGAGGACACGCTCACTGGAGGATGGGGCGCCGAGCTTGCAGCCCGGGTGGCGGAGGAGTGCCTCTATTCGCTGCAGGCGCCGATCCGAAGGGCCGCCAGCCATGACGTCCCGCTTCCGGTGGCCCCGGTGATGGAGCAGACCGTAGTGCCGTCGCAGGCGCGGATCAAGGCAGCGATCCAGCGCTGCTGCGAAGGCTGAAAGAACGATGGTGCAACGGATAGACATGCCGTCGCTGGGTCAGACGACCGATGAGTTGGTGATCGTCGAGTGGCTGAAGAAGGAAGGCGATCCGGTCGCGCTGGGGGAATCGCTCTTCAGCGTGCAGACCGATAAGGCGCAGGTTGAGGTGGAGTCTGTGGCTGCCGGGACGCTGCTCAAAGTCCTCCGTGATGCTGGAGAGACCGTGCGAAGTGGATCGCCGGTGGCGTACGTCGGCGCTCTGGGTGAGACGGTGCCGGAGTCGCCCGATGGAGTTGAGGATGGTGGCGATTCCGTCGGTATCCCGACGACAGCAATTGCGGCAACTGAGGGCCAAGCGCCCGTCCCAGCGGCGCCCGCGGAAGCTGAGCGTCCTTCGCCCGTGAATGCACCCGGGACAGTCTCGGCGCTGCCTGCCGCGCGACGACTGGCGAACGAGCTTGGCGTCGACCTGAACATCATCGGCGGCACAGGCCAGGATGGTGTCATCACCGTCCGCGACATCGAACTGGCTGCGCAGGAGACAACGGATGTCGCGGACGAGCCGGAGGGCGGGGCGACATGACCGCCAGCAGTACCGCACCGACCAATGTGGCCAGTCGCTGGGACGACGAGCAAGCCGCCGCGTGTAAGACCGAGCTGGAGCTCCGCGCGTACACGTCGCGCCTGTTGGGTCAGGACTCCAGATTGGTGCTTCACGGCGGTGGCAACACGTCAGTGAAGCGCGCCGAGACCAACATCTTTGGTGAGGCGGAGGAGATTCTCTGGGTCAAGGGCAGTGGCTGGGACCTGGCCACTATCGAGCCGGCTGGGTTCGCGCCGGTTCGCATGCAGCAGCTGCTATCGCTCGCCGAGCTCACCGAACTCTCCGATGTGGAAATGGCTCGGGAGTTCCGTGTCGGCACGATCGACCCGGCTGCGCCGGCTCCATCGGTCGAGGCGATCCTCCACGCCATCGTCCCGTTCAAGTATGTCGACCACACGCATGCGGACGCGGTCCTCGCGCTCACCAACTCATTGAACGGAGCCGAGTTGATCGAGCAGGTCTACGGCGATCGACTCCTGCATATCCCATACGTGATGCCGGGATTCAAGCTGGCCGCACTCTGCGCGGACCTGTATCAGCGACAGCAAGGCGCCACGACGATCGGAATGCTGCTGATGCACCATGGCATCTTCACCTGGGCCCAGACCGCCCGTGAGTCATACGAGCGAATGATCGACATGGTATCGCTGGCCGAGGCGTACATCCACACGCACGCGCGCGCTGGTAGTCGTTCATCGGATCTCACATCGAGCTCATTCTCATCTCACGACGTGGCCCGCCTTCGGTGCGAGATTTCGGAGGTGACCGGAGTCCCGATGATCCTCCAGGTGGACGACGGGCCGACGGCGACTGCGTTCGCCAATCGTGCGGACGTGTCGGTCATTTCTCAGCAGGGGCCCGCGACGCCTGACCATGTGATCCGCACCAAGCGATTGCCAATGCTGGGACGCGACGTGACGACGTACGCGCGCATATATGAGCAGTACTTCGCAGAATATGCCACCAGGTCCGCAGCGCCGCTGAAGATGCTTGATCCAGCACCCCGGATCATCGTGGATTCCCAAATAGGTGTCGCATCGGCGGGCCGATCTGCGGCCGATGCAACTGTCGCTGCGGACATCTACCGGCACACCATCGATATCATCCTCGACGCAAGCGAGTTGGGTGGCTATCGAGCGCTGCCGGCCGCGGACATCTTCGATGTCGAGTACTGGGACCTGGAGCAGGCCAAGCTCGGCAAGGGAACGCCGGCGCCGTTCGCCGGCGAGGTTGCTCTCGTGACAGGAGCGGCTTCGGGTATCGGTCGCGCCTGCTCAGAGCTCCTGCTTCAGCAAGGCGCAGCCGTCGTCGGCTTGGATATCGATCCAGGAGTCGGAGACGTGGCCTCCGGCCCCGAATGGCTCGGCCTCCCGTGTGACGTGACCTATCCAGAGCAGGTGGCAATCGCGATCGAGGCCGCGGTCAAGCGCTTTGGTGGCATCGACATCGCCGTCCTCAACGCCGGCGTCTTCCCGCCCAGTCAGCGCCTTGATGCGCTCGACCTGGGAGCGTGGCGATCGGCCATGGGCGTCAATGTCGAAGCCGCAGTCGTGCTCCTGCATGAGTTGCATCCTCTCCTGCGGCTCGCACCGCGCGGCGGTCGGGTTGTTGTGATCGGCTCGAAGAACGTCGCGGCCCCCGGGCCCGGCGCCGCAGCGTACTCGGCCTCCAAGGCAGCGCTCACCCAGGTGGCGCGCGTGGCCGCTCTGGAGTGGGGTGAGGATGGGATCAGGGTCAACGTGATCCATCCCAACGCGGTCTTCGATACCGCGCTCTGGTCAGAGGAGATCGTCGAAGCGCGCGCGCGCCATTACGGCCTGAGTGTCGCCGAGTACCAAGCCAATAACGTGCTGCGTGTGGAGGTGAAGAGCGAGGACGTCGCGCAGATGTGCATGGCGATGTGCGGACCCGCCTTCGCGAGCACCACCGGCGCGCAGGTGCCGGTCGACGGCGGCAACGAGAGAGTTATTTGAGTGAGGACTCGCGTTGAGACGCCAAAGGTTGCATTGAGCCGAACTCAGGGTGTCGATCGTGACATCGAGTTGATGACCCGCGTTGCGTCGCAGTACTACCTGGAGGGCATGACTCAGGAAGCGGTGGCTCGCTCCCTTCGTCTGTCACGACCCAAGGTCGGACGGTTACTGGATCGCGCCCGAATGACCGGCATCGTGGAGATCACGGTGAACGTCCACCCGGCCATCGGGCTGCAGGTAGAGGCGGCGTTCGTCTCGGAGTTCGGACTGGAGCACGCGCTGCTGGTTAACGATCAGACGGATGAAACGGCCCAGCGGGCGTCAGTGGCCCGGGCGGCCGCCGTCTTCCTCAAGCGTCAGCTCAACGACGGCGACGTGGTTGCGCTGGGGATGGGTCGGAATGTCGGCGCAGTGCCGGACTTCATCGGCGCTCCGCAACCTCGCGCTGCGGCGTTTGTCAGTGCCATCGGGGGGTCGCCCCTGGTGGACAGCGGCGTCAATCCAAATGAGATCTGTCGCCGCCTCGCCGAGGCGTTTCGCGGGACCGCCGAGATGCTGTATGCACCTGCTTATGCGGAGACGCCGGACGTGCGCGACGCGTTCATACATCACGATGCCGTGCGTGACGGCCTCGAGCGCGCTCGCACGGCGAACATCGCACTGATAGGGATCGGCAGCGCTCGAGATGACAGTGCCGTCGTAAAAATGGGATGCTTTTCGGTGGCCGAGATGCGCAGACTGCGCGACCGCGGAGCGGTCGGCGATATCCTCGGTTCCTTCTTCGATGCGGACGGCCACGCCGTTGTCGACGGAATCGGCGACCGCGTGGTAGCGATCGGACGAGCGGACCTCGAGGCGATCAACTGCGTTGTCGCGATCTGCAGCGAGAGAGATAAGGGAGACGCGATCCTCGGTGCGCTGCGCAGCGGCATGGTGAATGTCCTCGTCACCAATCTCTCCACGGCACGCACCGTTCTCGAGCTGTCGGGACGCTCATGACTCCGCGCGTTCTCTCTGCGGGCATCCTCGTCGGCGACCTCTTCGTACCGCCGCTGCCGCGCCTGCCGACAGCCGGCGAGCTCCTGGTGACCGATGACTTCCTCATGGGTGCCGGGGGTTGCGCCGCCAACGTCGCGGTGGTCCTGTCGAAATTCGGCGTTGACTCCAGGGTTGTGGGAAAGGTTGGCCGGGATTCCTTCGGCGATTTCGTCATCTCGGCGCTGGCGGAATCAGGTGTCGACGTCTCGTTCATCCGGCGATCGGAGACGATGGGCACAGCGAAAACGGTAATCGTCCCCGTAGCCGGTGACGACCGGCGCTACATCCATACGGTGGGTTCCAACGCCGACCTCACGGGACAGGACTTCGGCTCCGAAGCGATGTCCGGAATCGACGTCGTCTACCTCGGCGGATACCTGGTGCTGCCCGGCCTCCACCCTGAAGCGGTGGTCGAGCTCTTCGACGCGGCGCATCGGGCTGGTGCGCAAACGCTGCTTGACGTGGTTCTCCCCGGAGACAGCCACGCCTCAATGGACGATCTGCGCTCGATCCTGCCGAGCGTCGACTTCTTCCTGCCCAACTTCGACGAGGCCAGCCACCTGACCGGCGAGCAGGACCCGGAGGTTCAGGCTGCTTGCTTCAACAACGCCGGCGCAAAAACCGCGGTCATCACCATGGGCGCACACGGCCTCTTCGCTCGCTCCGCGACCGACACCCTGGAGGTCACTGCGCCGAGCGTCGATGTCGTCGACGGTTCAGGAGCCGGCGATGCGTTCGCTGCAGGGCTGATCGTCGGCCTCCTCGAAGGCTGGCCCCTGGAGCGGTCACTCAGGTTTGCGAGTGCAGCCGGTGCCCTCGCGTGCACGGCGCTCGGCTGCTCGGCTGGAATCCCGGAGCGGCAGCAGGTGTTGCGGCAGATGGCAACGAACTAAGGTACGAGTTGTGTTGACCCACGATCAGATCCAGGACGCGCAGCGGCGAGCGGCGCAGCAACTCGAGGAGGCGGGTTTCGTCCTCACCGACCAAGAACGCGACATCATCGAAGTGGCCGACTTCGGCCTGTCAGAACTCGAGCAAACGGGGCTCGAGGTGGTCGTGTACGTCAACACTGATCGCGTCTGCGCCAAGGAGATCGTGATGTTCCCCGGCCAGACCTGCCCCGAGCATCGCCACCCGCCCTTCGACGGTACCCCCGGTAAGGAGGAAACGTTCCGCTGCCGCAGCGGCGTGGTGTACCTCTACCTCGAGGGGCCGGCGGCGGAGCAGCCGAACTGCTGGCCCGCAAAGGCCGACCGGGGCGCGTACACGGTCTGGCACGAGGTCGTCCTGCGACCGGGTGAGCAACAGCTCGTCCCGCCCAACACGCTGCACTGGTTCCAGGCGGGGCCCGACGGCGCCATTGTCTCGGAGTTTTCGACGCAGAGCCGGGACGATCTCGACGTCTTCACGGATCCTGATATCACGCGGACCACCGTGGTCACCTCGACCTGGGTATCGGCGGGCGGCGAGAGCGAGGACGCGGCGGCCGCTGCCCATCGGTAGCGCCACGGAGCCGGCCGTCCTGGAGTCCCTTGCGGCCGCGTCGTGTGGATCAGTCGATGCACACGGGAAAGGTCGCCGGGTTAGCCGGCCCGCCGGAGTTCAACGAGTCCGCGGTGCAGGCGCCGGCCGTAAATGGGCTACTCCTGGATCAGCCAGTCTGAGTCCATGTGTCGGAGACAGCGACTCGGAACGCGGCAGTCCGTCGACTAGTGAGCGCCCACAGCGTCAGCTGCGAACCGGCGTGGGCTGCACTGGAGGGAGTACTGGGTTGCACGCCAAGCGTGGTTCCGAACTCATCTAGCACCTTCGGCGCAGCCTATGAAATGACGACCTGAGATGCAGCGAAACGAGCCCGGACGAGCTACTACATCCCGATGCTGTGCTTGCCCAATCGCGGAAGCTTGCGCTAACTCCTACTGTTCAATGAGCCCGAGAGAGCGCGGCCCTTGGCGATGTTGAGGCTGCGGTGCAAAGGCCGTCACGGGGGCGTCACCCTCCGAGGGCACGTCTGGCCTACGCTGCGTCGCATGGTCGCCCCGAGGCAGGAAGGAAGCTGGGAGCGCTTCGGTGTGCCGCTCCCCGGCAGTGCCCAACAAGAGCTGCTGAGCGCCATGGTGACCGGGTCACCCCCCGCGATCATGGTGGGGGCTCTCAATGGCGTCATGCTGTTCTGGAACCCTGCCGCTGAGCTTCTCTTCGGCTGGAGCGCGGACGAAGTCGTCGGTCATCAGCTCCTGGACGTCGAATTCAATTTCCCCGCGGATAGCCACCGGGCGCGTATGGCCGTAGCGGCTGGTGACGACGTGCTCGAGGTGGAGGTCCGGCGCCGGCATCGCCAAGGACACATGATCCGGGCCACCATGTCCACGGTTGGATTGCGCGATCCCAGCGGTCGGGTAACTGCGTTACTCGGAATCTTTCGAGAGGTGCCCGAGCGGAAGGCTGGCGAGGAAGAGCGCGTCAGCTGACATCCGGCGAGGCGGCCCCGAGGTCCACGCCGCGGAACTCGTCGATGATCATCGTCGGGCGTGCTGGATCACTCAACTATCTTGAGCTCAGAAGCGCGATATCTGGAGGGTGCGCGTCGAGTGGATAATTTGGCATCAGCCGATCACCCGAGCGCTGGTCGCAGCGCCCCAAACGCTGCGATGACGACCAGCGATCGGCGGACAGAAGCCGGCGCGACCGGCAAATGGCTCGCGGTGCTCGGTGGGAGCGCCTCGCGCGGGCTCGGTCCAGGTAGTCAGATCACAGATGCGGGGACGGTGCCCGGACGCGTCTGCCCGGGGGTGCATCCGATCATCCCCGTGACCGGGTCACCATGGGCACCGAGGGTCCGCTGCCCATAGTCATCGCTATGACCATTGATCGTGAAGGGCGATCTACGTCGCTCCAATACCCCGTCGCGCTGAGCGAAGGTTGCGACGAGACCATGAGCGCGCCAGCTGCGTCCGCTCTCGGTTTGATTGGTGGGCTTCGAAACTCGAACACGACGCGCCTGCTGTTAGTCGAGGATAGCCCAGCCGATGCGGCGCTTCACACTGCCATGCTTCGCTCGACCGCTCTGAGCGAACTCTTCGAGGTCGTCCTGGTCGGCCGGCTGAGTGAGTGTGTTGCGGCGCTGGCAGAGGAAACGCCCGCGTGTGTCCTGCTCGACATGGGCCTGCCGGACGCGCAGGGAGTGGAGGGTATTGCCCGCATTCGAATCGTTGCGCCGGATGTGCCAATTGTCGTGCTGACAGGGAACGACGACGATGCTGTTGGGCTCGAAGCCTTGCAGTCTGGCGCCCAGGACTATCTCGTCAAGGGTCACGTCGACGCTCGCGTGCTCGCGCGATCGATCCGCTACGCCGTTGAGCGGATGCGCGGAGATCAACGCATTAGCTTCCTTGCCTTCCATGACTCCCTCACCGAGCTCGCCAACCGCGCTTTGTTTGCCGACCGCCTTCAGGTAGCGCTGACGCGCTCCCGGCCGCGATCGCCTATGTCTGTCGACGCGGCCGCACTGACCACGACGCCAGCCGTTTTGGTTATCGACCTCGACTACTTCAAGTTGATCAACGACAGTCTTGGTCACGCCAGCGGCGACCTCGTCCTCCGGGCAGTGGCCCAGCGCCTCCGGGCGGTGGTGCGTCCGAGCGACACGGTCGCCCGTCTCGGGGGCGACGAGTTCGCGGTCTTGTGTGAAGGCGCCTCGGCAGACCAGGTCGCCCTCGTTGCCCAACGCGTCGTCGACGTCCTCTGTGCGCCCATCGCCTTCGAGGGCGTCGAAGCCTTCATTGGGGCGAGCATCGGTATCGCAGTCGCACCGGTGGGTTCAACCGACGGTGACGGCCTGATCCGAGATGCGGATATCGCGATGTACCGTGCCAAGGCAAACGGTCGCGGGCGATTCGTCATCTTCGAGGAGGAGATGCGGGCGGTTGTCCAGGTGCATCACGCAACAAGCAATGCGCTGCATCGCGCCCTCGAGCGCAAGGAGTTTCGCCTCGTCTATCAACCCGCAGTCGATCTGCGCAGCGGTCACATCTGCGGTGTGGAAGCATTGCTCCGTTGGGTGGAGCCCACTCGTGGCGTCTTGGCACCGGACGCCTTCCTGGCGTCGGCCGAGGAGAGTGGACTGATAGTGCCGATCGGTTCGTGGGTGCTTGGCGCCGCGTTGGAGCAGGCGGGTATCTGGGCTCGCAGCTTCCCGGATCGCGAGCCGCTGACAATGTCTGTAAATATCTCGGGGCGGCAGCTCGTCGAGCCCACTGTCGTCGATGTGGTCGCCCGAGCGGTGGCCAACGCACGAGTCCAGCCGGGGAGCATTTGCCTGTGCCTGGAGGTCACCGAGACCGTGATCCTGGGGGATCTCGCTGTGATGGCGAGGCGGCTCACTGCATTGAAGGCTCTTGGCGTTCAGCTCGCCGTTGACGATTTCGGTACCGGGTATTCGTCCCTCAACTACCTGCAGCAACTCCCAGTGGACATCCTCAAGATCGATCGGACGTTCGTTGCCGGGCTTGATCGCGGCGAGAAGAACATGGCGATCATCACGACACTGATCGAAATGGGCAAGCGGATGCATCTCGTCGTGGTCGCTGAAGGCGTCGAGACGGCCGAACAGCTCGCTGTGCTGCGAAACCTGGATTGCGATATTGCACAGGGCTTCTACATGGCTCGTCCCGTGTCTGCGGACGAGATCGCCGAGCTATTGAATCGAGATCCGGTGTGGTGAGCGATCTGACGGCGGCCCATATCACCACCGCTCGGAGAGCTGTCGTGTTGACAGGGACCGGCGAGCAGGATATGAACGCGGCGGATCCCCTCGCTATCTTCGCGAAGGTCGTTGCGCACGACTTCTCCGGTCCTCTGGTGGCCATCCGCGGGTTTGGCACGCTGCTCGTCGACACGCTTGGCGATCGCATTGACGACCGGGAGCGAAGCTACCTAGGGGAGATGGTCATCGCTGCAGAAGGAATGCAGACGCTCAACGACAGCCTGATCACCTGGATTCGTGCCCGCAACGCGATTCTTGATGTGAACGAGTTGAGCCTCGACTCGTTGGTGAGTGAATGCGTTGATGAGTTCCGTTCTCGCATCATCGAGCAGGGAGCTCAGATCACTGTGTCACCGCTGCCCGTCGTCTGGGCAGACGCGGCCGCGATCCGGCGTGTGTTCCACTATCTGTTGGACAACGCCCTGCGATATACCGGCGCTGGACGCACTGCGGTGGTCCACATCGAAGCCGCGAACAGCGAGACGGGTGTCGGTGTTGTCGTGCGAGACAATGGTCCCGGCATCCCCGACGGAAGTCGGGAGCGGGCGTTCGGGTTGTTCCAGCGGCTTGAGTCCACTCGCGACGCGGCGTCAACGGGTGTTGGTCTGACTCTGAGCAGGACGATCGTTGAGCGACATGGCGGTCGACTCTGGCTCGAGGCCGCCCCCGAGGGAGGCCTCGAAGCGATCTTCACACTCCCGACGAGCCGCATCGCCGCGCTCGGGCACGTGATGGCCACGAATCCCGTCGCCATGGACGAGTCATCGGAGCGGCAGCATCGGCAGCATCAAGCCGCTCTGGCAACGATCGTGGAGTTCTCGGACGAAGCCATCTACTCGAAGGACCTCAACGGTCACATAATCACCTGGAATCGCGCTGCGGAGACGCTGTACGGCTACTCGGCTGCTGAAGTCCTCGGACAGCACATCTCGCAGCTGATGGTCAGCGACCGCCTTCAGGAGCTGCCGGCGCTCATGAATCGCGTTCGGCTCGGGGAACGGATACACCTCGAAACCCGGCGGATGCGCAAGGATGGGACGCAGTTCGATGTCGCGCTCACCATGTCGCCGATCCGGGATGCGCAGGGAGAGCTTATCGGCGCCTCGGTCATCGCTCGGGACGTCACCGAGCGGCATCAGACTGAGGAGGATCTGCGCGCCTTCCTCGAGGTCGCGCCAGACGCGATTGTGGTCATCAATCACGCGGGCGCAATCCATGCAGTCAACAGTCAGACCGAGGCGACGTTCGGCTACAGGGCGGATGAGCTGATCGGACAGCCAGTCGAGATGCTCCTCCCGCATCGGTTTCGTGGCGGGCCAGTAGCGCAGCGAATTGCCTTCACAGTGGAGCCGGTGCTGCGCCCGATGGGAACCGATCTCGATCTCTTTGGGCTGCGTCGCGACGGGAGTGAGTTTCCGGTGGACATTCAGCTCTCAACCCTACCGACCAAGGATGGGAAGCTGCCTGTCGCCGTGATTCGCGACGTGACGGAGCGCCGGCGCCTTGAACACCTTCGAGACGACTTCGTGGCCAATGCCGCCCATGAGTTGCGGACACCGCTCACAACGCTGGCGGGGCTGGGCGAGACGCTCGCTCGCAGCTTTGATGTCATGGACCGAGCCGACATCGACGAAGCGTTTGAGGCCATGGCCCGCCAAGGTGAGCGCGCGCGGGTACTGATCTCCAACCTTCTTGATCTCTCCAATATCGAGGGTGGCCGTGCCAACTTCTCCGTCGTCAATGTCGAGCTCAGTCCGCTGATTGGGCGAGTCCTCGAGGCGGCCCCTCCACCCGGCGACCGAGCGGTCACCGTATCTGTGCCGTCTGGCCTCGGAGTGCGAGCAGATCCGGATCGGCTCGCACAGGTCATCACCAACCTTCTGGTCAACGCATATCGATATGGCGGTGAGAATATCCGGATTCACGCGTTTGATGGCGGGACCCAGACTTTCCTAGACGTCACTGACGACGGAACCGGCATTGAGCGAGATCTCGTACCAAAGCTGTTTGAGCCATTCACACGCGGTAAGGCAGCCAGCGTCGTCCGCGGCTCCGGGATAGGGTTGGCGCTGTGCCGCCGCATCCTCGATGGCATGGACGCTGAAATCCGGTATGAGCAGATGCTGCCGCGCGGCTCTCGATTTCGGGTCGGCCTGAGACGTGCGACATGACCGCTACCGTACTCATCGTCGAAGACGAGGGTGACATCATGCTCACGATTCGGCTCACGCTACAGGCAGAGGGCTATCAAGTCTTATGCGTGAGTAACGGCGAAGCTGCCATGGAGATTTTTGGAGACAGCCCTCCGGATGTGACTGTTCTCGACGTCGCGCTGCCTGGAATGGATGGGCTGGAAGTCGTACAGCGCCTTCGGAACGACACAAACCATAAGGACGCACGCATCGTCATCACGTCGGCGCATGCATCCGGTCATGTGCGCCGCCTCGCGGATGCACTTGGTTGCGAATATCTCACGAAACCGTTCAGCACGAAGGAGCTCGCCGCGACGGTTGCGGCCGTTCTTGCTCTTGACGACCGCGAAGTGGAGACACCCCTGCAGTAGGTGATGTCTGGTCCCGTGCACTCGTACAGTAGCGTGCCGCCAAGGCTTCGAGGAGTGTGCGGCGCCGATGACAATGCGTCGCTATCGGCCGACGGAGTATCGACTAATTTCGTATTAATCGATGCGATGACTCGCCCATCAGCAGCAGGTCGCCGGGAGTAACCGATTCTGACATCACTCAGTTCGTCGTGAACATCGGGCGGCGCCATGTTCGCCACTACGTTTGACTTCAAGGAGCGCGATAGCGATGACGGGCGTCAGTGCGACTGACTTCTCATTAGCCAGTCGCACACTCTCCCCGAGCACGCTAAACCGGCAACCTAGGAAACGAAAACGGCCGACAGGTCGGCTAGCGCGGATGAGGTCGCCCGTGTCTTCCGACGACCAACTATCCGGGCTCTGATCGTTACCCGACTCTAGTCACCGTCAGACGACTGTGGAGGAGTTCAGCCGTGACCCCCTCGCGTGGCTAGGCGCCAGCCTCCTTCTGCGGAACCATCCAGATCTCGTCGACCAGCCTTGTTTGGGCCGCCGCATGACACATTCTGCCCCTACGCAACCGGGTTGTGACACTGCGGTAGGCCAAATGCTCGTGGCGACCGTGTTGCACTGGCTGGGCTTCTGCTCATGAACGCCACGCCTGCCCAGTGATTCCCGTCCGGCCGACCTCGGCCCTCTTGTGCCTTTGCGTCCTGGCCGCGCTATCCGGCGTGTCAGCACGGGCCGATGCCACACCGACTCCCGGCGGCACTCCGAGTCCGAGCCCGACCTCCCCGCCCAGTCCTGAGGTCGTGCAGTTGCAGTCGAAGGCGCAAGCACTGGAGCAGCAGATCATGGCGCTGCAGATGCAGGCCGCGCCGCTCGAGGCGCAGACCGTGCAGGCTGGGCAGCAGGCCGCCACCGCGCAAACACAGCTGGACACTGAGCAGGTGGAGCTGGCCGCTGCCAACTCGCAGCTCGCGAAAACCACCGGGCTCATTCAGGCGGCGCAGGCAACGCTGCAATCGGACCGCACCCGCCTGGGCGCGCTGATCGTCGCGAGGTACATACTCACTACCAACGGCACCGCACTCACCACGCTGCTTCAGAGCAAGACACTCTTGGACGCACTCGACACGATGGTCAGTTACGAGCAGGTGACCGACAACATGAACACCCTGGTGCTCGATGTGCGCGCCAATGCGGACCAGCTTACGGAACTGCAGTCGCTGCAACAGCATAAGGGGCAGCAGATCGCCGCTCAGGCCGCCGCGGTGCAGACCCTCCAGGCGCAGGCGCTGCAGGATCAGACTCGCTACCAGCAGCAGGCATCGCGGCTCACCGGCTCGGCAGCGACGCTGATGCACCAACTGGAGGGCGTCCTCACGCAGCTCGCGACGGCCCAGGGGGTGCAGGCAGCGACATTGGGAGCGGCGGGAGGCGGAGCCGGCTCGATCGATGGAGCGCTGCCACCTTTCGCCTACGGCCCGCGGGTTGATAACTTCCCGTGGGGGCAGTGCACGTGGTACGTCGCATCGCTGCGCGACGTCACCTGGGGCGGTGACGCTTGGGAGTGGCTCATCGCGGCGGCGGCCGTGGGAAAGCACGAGGGCATCATCCCGAGGGTGGGCGCGATCGTCGTCTTCGGCCCCGGCAACGGCTACAGCCCGCTCGGGCACGTCGCCTACGTGGAGTCGGTGGTGAACCCGACCAGCTTCATCGTCGACGAGGCCAACGTCGACGGCCTGGGGATCGTCGACCAGCGATTGATCTCATCGCTCACCGACGTCGAGGGCTTTATCTACTGACGTTCAGCGGCGCTCGTCATGCCTCTGTCGCGACACCGAGGTATTGTGCGGTGCATGCTGCCTGCACGTTCGGGTGGTGAAAATGTCCATACGACACATGCTCGATCGGTGCGATCCGCTGCAGTTAACACCCGATGAGATGGTTGCCGCGCTTTGGAATTAGTCGGGGCTCGCGTGTTGCTGCGATTGTTATGGCGCCTGGATCAACCTGAGCCGATCAGCTCTTTCGTCTGAACGCGGATTGGAGGGGTGATCAGAACGGTGGTGCTAGACAGCGTCGCTCAGAAACGACTGTAAGGAGATCCGATGTCCGAAGAGACGAATGCCGTAGCCGATGTGGATGCCAAGAACACACGCGAAGGCTTCGCACACGCGGATCACATCGAGACTGCTGAGCAAACGCGTGATGCGTTACAGCGCTGGGGTTCCAGCTCACCCGGTCAGAACACCCTCGCGCCAACAGGTGACAGTCCGGCATCCGACGACAAGATGACGAAAGAGAGTTGATGCACCCGGCGTTCGCTCGGC
>PKYW01000061.1:0-33618 GCA_003132805.1 Candidatus Dormiibacterota bacterium
CTGCGGCGCGGACGTCGTCCTTGACCCTGCGCACGACTCCCCGCTCACTGCCGTGCAGCGGCGCGGGCAGCTTGCCGACGTTCCCTCCGCGCTCGAGCTTGCCGTCGCCACGCGCGAGAAGCTGGAGCGCCTCCCGTTCGGCTGGTGGCATGCCTGGCGGCTCGGCGAGGCGCTCGGCGCGGCGCCCAAGCACCCGGTCATCTTCGAGTGCGTCGGGATGCCCGGCGTGATCGAGACCGTCATCGACGGGGCGCCGCTGTTCTCGCGCGTCGTCGTGGTCGGCGTGTGCGTCGGCGTCGATCAGATCACGCCCGCGATGGCCATCAACAAGGAGATCGACCTGCGCTTCGTCCTCGGCTACACGCCGTACGTCTTGCCGTTGCTCTTCTGCGTACTGACCAGCAATCGCCATTGTGGTGGGGTGTTGTCGCCCGCGCCGCGCGTCGCGACGAGCGTCCCTCTGTCCACGGCGAAGAACCCGTCCGGCGTGACCGAGATGTTGACCCAGTCCATGGGTCGAGGCGCCGGCCCGTAGAAGTTCGTTGAATCGATGAAGTAGCGGCTGCCGTGGCAGGGGCACGCCCAGCCATTCGGTATCTGCTGAGCCTTCGTGCGGATCCCCCGGTTGTCCGCAACCGACGGTGCCACACCTGATCCGGTGACGACGTCGGTGACGTAGTTCGGCGTGCACCCGAGATGCGTGCAGATCAGCAACACCGCATAGATACCGGCGTCATCAAGGATGACGCTCACGCGGTTTGCGGTATCGGTGATGACGTTGACCGGGGTCTCGGCTTTGCCACCAACCACGCCACCGGTCAGCTGAAGGAATGAGAATGACGTCTTGAAAAGCGCGGGCGCGTTGCTGGACGCGGCTGGGAACATGAACCGGAGGATCTGAACGCCACCGAAGAGCGATGCTCCGGCGGTGGCGAGGCCACCCATGATCAGCAGGAACTGCCGTCGTGTCGTCTCGGCACGAGTCCGGAGCCTCCCTCGCGGCGATTCGTAAGGATTCAACGCCACGATGTATTCAGATGTACGCTCCTGCGTCTTTCAGTCGCGTTACGAGGGCCCCCTGACGCGCTTTGCCCGCCGACGGTGCGGCCAGAACGGCAGATCGAGCAAGCCGAAGAGGACGAGCCCAACCACAGCGGTGCCGAGGATGTACCACGGCCACGGTCCAAGCAGGCTCTGAATGCTGCCGGGTGAGGCAAATCGAAGAAAGTCGTAGTTGGCCTGGGCTTTCGCGTCGACGACTCCCACCAATGCCAGGACCACGACGCTGACGACGATGACGCGCGGAACCGCACCCGGTTTTGGGTAGAGGCGTCGCCCGACCACCAGGAGGACGGCGGCCGCCACCACACCGATGTGATCGCCGTAGAACTCGAGCCAGTCGTAGGAAGGGAACACGATCACGTGATCCGGCGTGAGGATGCCCTGGAGGCCACCGGCGATTGCCCAGAACCACGTCACCTCGACGAGGATCGGCCGAGGCCAGATCAGTGCAACCGCGGCGACGAAGGCACCGATGTCACAGAGGTAGAGGGGGAGACTGTGGTTCACGTTCCACGTCCCGTTCTCTACTTGCACCACTTGATACACGATCTCGTTCACGACCAGGAAGACCGCGAGCAGCCACGCGATGACCGTCACCCAACGTCCTGGCCGGGCCCGAGCCAGCGGTCCCAGCGCGACGATCGCGATGACCGTGACGACGAGGGCAATAACGTGACTCGGGGTCGGGAACTGCTGCACTGTTGTTCAGCTGGGGGATTCCCAACGAGCATCCTCCCACCGTTCCCGAGGCTCGCTGGCGGCGTTAAGGGAGCCCCAAGGCTACCGAAATGCGGCTGGGCACGGTTCCGCACACGGCTCGACGGCTTCGTGACGAGCCGTCAGGCGACATCCCTTCGAGTCAGCGTCACCCATCCGGCGATCGCAAAAACAAGACCCCAGGCGGCGAGCACGATCGCTCCTTGCCAGGGCACCAGGAGCGTGATCCCGCCACGTCCGGGTGCGGCATCAATTTGTGTCATGGCGGAGGCTGCGGCAGCGGGCAGGAACTTGTAGATGTCGGCCAGCCACGCCCAGAGGGTGCTGAGCGCGCCGATGAGCGACTCCAGGAGGAGGAACCAGACCAGCGCAGAGATCACGGCGGTGATCTGGTTGCGGATGAGCACGCCGATGCCGACGCCAACAACGGCAAAGATGGCGACGACACCGAACACCGCGAGGAGCACCAGGTAGAGGTCGTTTGAGGCCCACCCGAGTGTGATCCCCTTGGAGCTGTACCACGGCACCATCAAGGCGACGGCAACGGCCGAGCACACCAAGCCGTACAGAACGCCGAGCCCGGCGCCAGTGATGACCTTGGCCACCACCACCCTCCCGCGCCGTGGCTCGATGAGAAAGGTCGGCCGGCTCGTGAAATGACGGAATTCGGTTGTCATGAAAATGATCCCGACCACCATCGAGAAGATGTAGCCGACCGACGCCGAGGCCAGGATGGCGCGCTGCTCGATGCCTGTGCCCAGCGGCAGTTCCTGACTCCGTTTCAGACCATTGGTCGCGAGCTGCGCGAAGACGCTGATCGCCGTGAACGCCACAGCGCCGATGAGCATGCCCCACCAGAGTTTGGTGGTCACCAGCTTCCGCCACTCGGCCCGAAGAAGCCGGCTCATTCCGTGGTCCCCCCGGTCAGCGCGAGGAAGACGCCTTCGAGGCTGGCCTGGTCGTCGGAGAGCTGGTGGATCTCGACATGTGCCACCCAGGCGGCATGTCCGATCTCAGCCCCGGTCGCACCGCCGACCCGCAGACTCCCGTCGCTCTCCTTGGCGATCGTGATGTTGGGGAGGCTGGCGACCGCCGCCCGCAAGGCAGCTTCGTCGGGCGCACGCACGATGCACGAACCGCTCTGCTGAGATCGCAACTCCTGGAGCGTGCCCTCGCGGACCAGCTGTCCCTTGCGCAGGATCACCACGCGGTCGACGGTCTGTTCGACCTCCGAAAGCACGTGGCTGGACACCAGGATGGTGCGGCCCTCGTTGTCGGCAAGATGGCGAAGGAACCCGCGAAGCCACACGATGCCCTCCGGGTCGAGGCCGTTGGCGGGTTCGTCGAGCACCAGGATTCGGGGATTCCCCAGGAGTGCCGTCGCCAGGGCAAGTCGCTGGCGCATCCCGGTGGAGAACCCGCCCGCGAGCTTTCGCGCGAAGGGAGTGAGCCCGACCAGTTCGAGCACCTCGTCAGCGCGCGAGTCGGGCAGGCCGGCGGCCGCGGTATATACCCGCAGGTGGTTGCGCGCGGTCCGTCCCGGATGAAAGCTGTTCGCCTCGAGGACAGCTCCCACCATGCGGCCCGGATCCTGCAGGTCGCGATAGTGACGCCCCGCGATTGTCGCCTCACCAGAATCCGGGTGGGCGAGACCGAGAATCATCCTGAGCGTTGTCGTCTTGCCGGCCCCGTTCGGGCCGAGGAATCCGGTGACCGATCCTGGTTCGACGGTGAAGCTGAGATCGACGACTGCTCGAACGTCGCCGAAATGCTTGCTGAGGCCCTTGGCCACGATGCGCGCGGCGGCTGGGTCTGTCGCTTCTGGAGTGATCATCCGCTTGTCCTGATGGAGCTCATCGTGTCGCGGAGAGTTTGCAGGTTTCGCCCCGGATCTCCGCCTCGGCTCGCGATCGCGATCCACCGAGGGGACCGTCAATGGCAGGTCTCTAGGCAGCGCGTCCGAGGCGCACCACCTGTCTAAGCTTCAGACAGTCCACGGGCGCGCATGGAGGAGTGGCTATGAACGTCGGAATCCTCGGCACTGGCAAGATGGGCGGCGCGATGGCGCGCCGGTTCGCGGCCTCCGGATACGAGGTGACGCTGTGGAATCGCTCGCCCAGCAAGGCACAGGAACTGCACATTGGCCACGTCGTGGCCACACCAGCTGACAACGCACGTGATGCCGATGTGATCATCAGCAGTCTCACCAACGACACCGCGCTGCGCGACGTGTACTTCGGCGAGAACGGCGTGCTCGGCGCCGCCGCCGGCAAACTCGTCATCGACACCAGCACCGCAGGACCGGATATCGCTGAAGCGATCGGCCGCGAGGCGCACGCGGTCGGCGTGCGCTTTCTCGAGGCGCCGGTGATCGGCAGCGTCCCGGCGGTTGAGGGTGGAAAGCTGCTGGTCCTCGTTGCAGGCGACCAGGTGGACGCCGAACAAGCGCGTCCCATTCTCGAACACCTTGGCGAGGTCCTCTATGTTGGCGAGCGCGGCAGCGCGCAGCGGTTGAAGCTGATTGCCAACAGCATGCTGGGCATCACCAGCGCAGCGGCCGCCGAGCTGCTGACCGCCGGAACAGCGGCCGGCCTCGAGCGTGAGCAGGTTTTCAAGATCCTGGCTCGCTTTGCGCCTGGCCTCGCCGCTCGTGAGCGCGGGTTCCTCCACGACGAGCACACGCCGACCATGTTCGCTGTGCGCGACCTCGTCAAGGACCTCGATCTTGCGTCGCGCGTCTTCGACGACCAGGCTGGTGCCACGCCGCTCACTCACGTGACTCACGATCTTTATGCAGAAGCGATGGACGACTCGGCGGATCTCGACATCTCTGCAATCGTCAGAGTCCTGCAGCACCGCAACTGAGGCACACGTGTTATAGAGAACCGGTCCCGGGGTATATAATGCTTGCCAGCAATCAACTATTTCTCGGGAGCCAGGGCTGAACGCGAATAACCTTCCAGGCATTCAGGTCAGTGACGACCTGAATGCGGCGCGCCTGCGGAGCGCTGTCAACCGGATGTCACGGCGGCTCCGGCCAACCTCGGCCGCGGGAACGCTCACCACGACAGAGGTCGACATCCTCGTCGCGGCCGAACGGCAGGGTCCGGTTCGGATGTCGGACCTTGCCAGCTTTGCCGGCCTGAATCCCACGATGCTCTCGCGTCTGATCCCAAAGCTGGAGGCCGCAGGCCTGATACGGCGCATTCATGATGCGGCCGACCGGCGCGTCTGCCGAGTCACCGCAACACCCAAAGGGAGCCGGCTGCTCGATCGGATTCGTTCGGAGCGGAACGACGCGCTGTCGCGGCGCCTTCGGGATCTCCAGGCGAGTCAGCGCGACACGCTCGCCCTCGCGCTTCCCATCCTGGAAGACCTGGCAGAGCGGCTTCGCCCCGATTGGACTGCCGATGAGCGGAAGGAGAGGACGGCGTGACCAGCGTGATGGCCATCGGCCGGCGCACCTTCTCGGCGCTTGCCATACCGAACTACCGGCGCTACTTCTTCGGGCAGAGCACGTCACTCATCGGGACCTGGATGCAATCCGTCGCTCAGTCCTGGCTGGTGTTCACGCTCACGCACTCGCCCACCGCAATTGGATTCGTGCTGGCGCTGCAGACCCTGCCGGTGCTGTTCCTCGGCCCGTATGGCGGGGTGATCGCCGACCGCGTCAACAAGCGACGCTTCCTCATCATTCTGCAGGCGCTGATGGGAGTGCAGGCGCTGGTGCTCGGCGTCCTCGTCGTCACGCACGCGGTGATCTTCTGGGAGATCTGCGTCCTTGCGGTGATTCTCGGACTCAACAACTGCTTCGAGAACCCGTCTCGCCAGGCATTCATGCTCGAGATGGTTGGGGCCGAACATGTCCGCAACGCGGTGAGCCTCAACTCCACGATGGTGAACGCGGCGCGAGCCGTCGGTCCGGCGGTGGCGGGGTTGCTGATCGCGACCGTTGGTGTGGGCGTGTGCTTTCTGGTCAATGCCGTGAGTTTCGGGGCGGTCGTGTACTCCCTCACGTCGATGGATCCGAAGGCGCTCCGGCCGAGCCCGCCCACCCGGCGTGGAAAGGGACAGCTGCGTGAAGGGCTTCGCTACGTGGCGAGAGAACCGCGTCTCTGGGTCCCGCTCTTGATGGCCACCATCGTGGGAACACTGGCGTACGAATTCCAGGTCACGTTGCCGGTGGTGGCCAAGCAGACCTTTGGTGGCAACGCGGCGACGTACGGGTTCCTCACGGCCGCCATGGGGTTCGGCGCCGTCTTCGGTGGACTCTTCACCGCGACGCGCGGTCGTACCGGGCTGCGCACCATGACGATCGCCGGCACCGGTTTGGGGGTTGCAATGCTCTGCGTTGCGCTGGCGCCGAGCCTCGCAATCGCGTTCGTGGCCATGGGTGTGACGGGCTTTGCGGCCATCTGCTTCATGTCAACCGGCAACGCGACACTGCAGCTCGCAGCCGCGCCCTCGATGCGCGGGCGCGTGATGGCGCTGTGGGCGGTCGGCTTCATGGGCTCGACACCGGTCGGCGGACCGCTGATCGGCTGGGTCGTGCAGGTGGCAGGGGCGCGGAGCGGCCTGGCGGTCGGAGCGGTGTCGTGTCTCGTCGCCGCCGCGATTGGATTCCTTGCCATGCGCAAGCTCGAGCGACGCCGCTTGAACGCCCTGCAACCGCCGATGGTCGAGGACGCGTTGGAGTCGATCGAGCCCGTGGTCGCTGCCGAGACCGAGTGAGGCCGTCCCGTCGATGACTCGGGCCGTATCCGTCGGAAGGGCGAGGGATCCGATCGTTAGAGTCGACGCATGATCGGGGACATGGTTGAGGTCATCGTGGACTCGGGGACCGGGAGTGCACGGACGTTCGAGATCGCGGCGACGCGTGCCGGGCGACGGGTGGAGGTCACCAGCGCGAGGGGCATCATCGAGGTGGCGGAGCTCACTCGCAGCGGGCAGGCCGTGCGGGTGGGTCGTTTCATGGCGACCCGCGTGATCGCCATTGTCGAGCACCCCGCGTCCGACAACAAGACTGGGCCGGAGCACCGCCGCAACAAACGAGTCGAACAGGAAGAGACGCTGCTCTGATCCTGAGACGCGCGCGTCTTCAGGCCGTCGCCGGGCCTCGCCACAGGTCGATGCCGCTCTCGACCGCATGCCGGTCAATCTCGGCGAGCTCTTCCACGGAAAACTCGAGGTGGTCGAGCGCCTNNCGAAGCGCCCAGGCGAGCGCCATCTGGGCGAGGCTCTGACCGCGCCGTTCGGCGATGGTGGTGAGCGCCCGCACGTGCGTGAGGATGTCCGCGCTGATCATGTCCTCGGTGAGCGAGGAGTTCTCGTGGGCACGGGAATCCGCCGGGATACCGTCGAGGTAGCGGTCGGTCAGCACGCCCTGCGCCAGTGGCGAGAACGCGATGCAGCCGACCCCCGCGTCGCCGAGCACCTCGAGCAGGCCGTGTTCGATCCAGCGATTGAGCATCGAATACGACGGCTGGTGGATGAGCAGGGGGGTCCCGAGCCGGCGCAGGATCGCGATTGCCTCCTCGGTCCGCTTGTCGGAGTAGGAGGAGATGCCGACGTAGAGCGCCTTGCCCTGCTCGACAGCCGAGTGCAGGGCACCGAGGGTTTCCTCGAGCGGCGTGCTGGGGTCGAAACGGTGGTGGTAGAAGATGTCGACGTAATCGACGCCGAGGCGCTGCAGGCTCTGGTCGAGACTGGCGAGTAAGTACTTTCGGGAACCGAGGTCGCCGTAGGGGCCGGNNCCGGCCTTGGTCGAGATGATCAGCTCGTCCCGGTAGGGCCGGAAGTCCTCGCGGAGCAGCCGGCCGAAATTGATCTCGGCGGAGCCGTACGGGGGGCCGTAGTTGTTGGCCAGGTCAAAGTGGGTGATGCCGAGGTCGAAGGCGCGCCGGAGGATGGCTCGCTGAGTGTCGAGCGAGCGATCGCCGCCGAAGTTGTGCCACAGGCCCAGCGACATGGCGGGGAGGTGGATGCCGCTGTGCCCGCAGCGCCGATAGCTCATCGATTCGTAGCGGTCGGTCGCGGGGTGGTAATCGGTTGGCTCAGTCACCCGTCGATTCTGGCAAATCGGACCGAGCGGAACCGGGCAATTTTCGAAACCCCTTGCGCAGCGGGCGGGGGAGGGCTATCATCCCGGCCCAACCTGTAAGCGCTTACTGGTAAGCGCTTACAGGAAGGCGCAACCTCTCAGGAACTGGAGGCGGCAGCCCCGTATGACGGAAGCCAAGCGGTCCAAGGGGACGCTGACGATCTACGACGTCGCCCGTCTGGCTGGCGTCTCGATCGCCTCGGTGTCGCGNNGCCCGGGCGCTCTCGAACGGTCTCAAGGAGGTGGTCGGCATCGTCTTCCGTCGCGGCGGCGAGGCGACCTTCGAGGACGAGGACGAGAGCCTGCTCTTCATCGACGGCATCAACCGGGGCGTCGAGGTTGCGGCGCAGCGGCGGAGCTACGACGTGCTGGTGAGCTCGGTGGGCGTCCATGACTCGCATGCGGCGGCGCGGGTTGCCGGGGTCGCCGGCAAGTCGGACGGGATCATCCTCCACGACCGGATGCTCTCAGCCGTCGGCATCGCCCGCCTGTCGGAGATGATCCCGGTCGTCACCCTGGCGGGGAGTCCGACCCGGTCGTCGATCAACGTCGGCTGTGACAACGATGCCGGGATGCGCGCCCTGGTCAACCACCTGACCGGCGACCACGGATATCGCCATCTCGCCTACCTCGCCGGGCACGCCGACAGCCCGGACAACCGGGCCAGGGCCCGAGTGTTCGAGGCGGCCGCAACCGCGGTTGGCGCGCAGATCCAGACCGGTTCCTCCTGGCAGGGGAACTACAGCGCATCCGGCGGCGCACAGGTGATCACCTCACTGCTCGCCCATGGTGGCGAGCTGCCCCGGGCGATCGTCTGCGCCAACGACCAGACCGCGCTCGGGGTGATTCACGCGCTTGCCCGCAGCGGGCTGCGGGTGCCCGGGGACGTCGCGGTCACGGGGTTCGACGACGTCCCTGTTGCGCGTCATCTGCATCCATCACTGACGACGATCAGGCAGCCCATCGAGCAGATGGGCGCCACCGCGTTCGAGGTCCTCTACTCGAGGATCGGTGGGCAGGGCGGTGAATCCAACATCGTCCTGCCGGTCCGCCTCATGCTCCGTGAGAGCTGCGGCTGCGGTCCGGTCCAGGCGCCGAGCGCTGCTTCAGCGCCGGGCGGAGGGATGTAGCGGTGCGTGCCCTTGCCCGCCGCCTCGGCGTCTACCTCCTCGCCGCGTGGGTGGCGATCACCGTCAGCTTCCTGCTGCCGCGAGTGGTCCCGGGCAACCCGGTCGCCGGTGCGATCGCGCGCGCGCAGTCGTCCGGCATCTGCAATTCCATCTGCGTCAGGGCCATCGAAGACCAGCTGGGCTTCAACGTGCACACCAGCCTCTGGGTGCAGTACGTGCAGTACCTGGGGAACCTCGTGCACGGGAACCTCGGCTTCTCATGGTCGGAGAACGCGCAGGTGAGCAGCCTGATTGTCTCGTACCTGCCGTGGACGCTTGGACTTCTAGGTGTCGCCACCATCCTGAGCTTCATCGCCGGCACGCTGATCGGCGTCGTCCTGGCCTGGCGACGCGGTGCCTTCACGGATTGGTTGCTGCCGGCTGCGACGTTCTTTCAGTCGATTCCGTACTTCTTCCTCGCACTGGTTCTTGTGCTGATCTTCGGAGAGACCGGAAGCCTGCTGAAGTGGTTCCCGAGCCTCTACGGATACGACATCTACGGCGTCAACCCGGGGATGAACCTGCCGTACATCGCCAGCATCATCGGGCACGCGGTGCTTCCTGCATTGACCGTGATCCTCGCATCGATGGGCGGATTCATCCTCGCGATGCGCAACCAGATGGTCACCACCATGGATGAGGACTATGTCCTGGTCGCGCGAGCCAAGGGTCTGCGCACCGGCAAGGTTGTCTGGTATGCGGCGCGCAATGCGCTGCTGCCGTGCGTATCGAACTTCTCGGTTGCGATCAGCCTCGTGGTCGCCGGGCAGATTTTGGTCGAAATTGTCTTCAACTACCCGGGTATCGGCTACCACCTGTACAGCGCGCTCGGGGCGTTGGATTACACGCTGGTCCAGGGGATCTTCGTGGTGATCACGCTGGTCGTGCTCGCCGCGAACCTGATCGCCGATGTCATCTACGTGATGATCGACCCACGGGCTCGGCAGGACGCCTAGCGATGACCATCAACACCACCATCCTCAGCGAGCAGAGCCCGGCCGCCGCAGCGGTGGTCTCGACGTCGCGGGCACTGCGCCTGCCGCGCTCGCCCAAGGTGATTGCCGGGCTCGTGATCCTGGCGGTGTTCGCGGTGATCGCGATCATCGGCGCCTGGATTGCGCCGTACTCCCCGAATCTCACCAACGAAAGCTGGGTGCAGCACGTCCTGGTCGCCGGCACCGGTCCGGGAACCCACATCAAGGCCGACTACTACCCGCTGCCGCTGCCGCCATCGGGCGCGCACTGGCTGGGCACCACGGTCCTCGCCCAGGACGTCTGGTCGCAACTCCTGGTCTCGACCCAGGCCACGGTCGCCGTCGGATTGCTCGCAGCGGCCATCAGCACGGTGCTTTCGATCATCGTCGGTGTCACCGCCGGGTACCTCGGCGGCGGCGCGGACGAGGGCCTGTCGCTCCTCGGCAACGTCTTCCTCGCCATCCCCGGCCTGCCCCTACTCATCGTGCTGGCCGACTACGTCCCCGCCGCGGGCACGAGCATCTTCCTGGTCAGCCTCATCATCGCCATCACCGCGTGGGCATACAGCTCGCGGGTGCTGAGGGCGCAGACCCTCTCACTGCGCAACCGGGATTTCGTTGAGGCGGCACGCGTTTCGGGTGAGGGGAGGTTTCGCATCATCGTCGTCGAGGTCCTGCCGAACCTCATCCCGATCGTGGCCGCATCGTTTCTCTTTACGACGCTCTACGCGATCGGCGCCTACGTCGCCATCTCGTTCCTCGGCCTCGCCGGGTCACCAACCTCGTCCCCACCCGGTCTCTGGAACTGGGGGGAGATGCTTCGGGAGACGTTCGCGAACGACGCTGTGCGCGGCGGCTGGTGGTGGTGGTGGGCGCCTCCCGGTCTCTGCATCGCCCTTCTCGGTACCGGCCTCGCACTGCTCAACTTCGGGATCGACGAGTTCATCAATCCCCGGCTTCGGGTCGCGGGGCTCTCGCGGAAGGCGGCCCGCACGCTGGGCATCAGCCGCCGGCCCAAGCTGGGGCTCACGCCCGTGGTGCGTCGCAAGGTCGTCAGTCCCACGGTCACCAGCCCCGGATCGAGCACGTCATGAGCACCCCAGTCGTGAGCGATCTCTCAAGCCCGGGCCCCCCGGTCGCGCCGCGCGACGTCGCCGAGGGTGCTGACCCGGTGCTCGAGATCCGCGGCCTGTGCGTCGAGTACGGCTTCGGTGACGACGCCGTGCACGCGGTGTCCGATTGTGATCTCTCGCTCGGCCGCGGACGGGTCCTCGGTCTCGCAGGAGAGAGCGGGAGCGGGAAGTCGACCCTGGCGATGGCGGCGATCCGTCTGCTCCGGTCGCCAGGGGTGATCACCGCAGGTGAGGTGCTCTTTCATTCCAGGTCCGCGGCTGACGGCGAGCCGGCGCCGACCCTGGATCTGCTGGCGGCAGGCGAGGAGGAGCTCAGAGCCGTCCGATGGTCCGAGATCGCGATCGTTTTGCAGAGCGCACTGAATGCGCTCAACCCGGTGAGCACGATTGGCGCGCAGTTCGACGAATTGCTCGCCACCCACCGTCCTGGGCTTGGCCGGGCCTCGAGACGAGACCGGGCAGGGGATTTGCTCGAGCTGGTCGGAATGACCGCGGACCGGCTCCGCAGCTATCCCCACGAGATGTCGGGCGGCATGCGCCAGCGGGCGATGATCGCAATGGCCCTTGCGCTGGATCCGCAGGTCATGATCCTCGACGAGCCCACGACGGCTCTCGACGTCGTCACCCAGCGCGAGATCCTCGAGGAGTTGATGGGCTTGCGCGACCGGCTGGGTTTCGCCGCCCTCTTCATCACGCACGACCTCTCGCTGCTCGTCGAGTTCGCTGACGACATCGCGGTGATGTACGCGGGCCGGCTGATGGAGCGAGCGCCGGCGGCGTCGCTGTTTCGCGCGCCACGCCTTCCGTATACATACGGCCTGCTCCACTGCTTCCCGCCAATGCACGGTGAGCGCTACCGGATGGAGGGCATTCCGGGTTCGCCGCCCGACATGCGGGACCTCCCGCCAGGATGTGCATTTCATCCGCGCTGCCAGTGGGCGATGCCACGATGCCGCCAGGATGTGCCAAAACTCGAACCGTTGGCCGAGTCGCGTCGCGAGGTTGCGTGCTGGCTCCACCGAGACGACGCGACGGCTCCGGCTGAGCTGACGCTTCCGGATCCCGCCGTGGCGCAGCCACGCACTGCACCGGTCATCGACGCGAGCGCGGGGCGAGCCGTATGACCACGCTCGCCGTCGCTCCGAACGCCGGAACCGAGACGCCTGTGCTCGAAGGCCGTGGCTTGACCAAGTCTTTCTGGGTCAAGCGGAACAGCGGGCTGCTGGCGCGCCGCTCCCGGCTCCACGCTGTGGATGACGTTTCAGTGCAGCTCGACGCCGGGGCGGTGACTGCCGTTGTCGGCGAGAGCGGATCCGGGAAGACGACCGTCGCTCGGCTGCTGGCCAGGATCGTGAAGCCGGACACGGGTGAGGTCCTGCTCGACGGTCACCCCGTTGCGGCGGCACGCTCTCGCAAATTCGCGGCTCAGGTGCAGATGGTGTTCCAGGACCCATTCGCGTCGCTCAACCCCGTGCATCGGGTTCGACATCATCTGACCCGTCCGCTGCAGATTCACCACACCGCCGATGGTGATGTCGACGAGGCGGTGCTGCAGTTGCTGCACCGGGTCGCGCTCGACCCACCCGCGAAGTTCGCCGACAAGTTCCCCCACGAACTTTCCGGCGGTCAGCGCCAGCGTGTCGCGATCGCCCGAGCGCTTGCCGTGCGCCCCCGCGTCTTGCTCGCCGATGAACCGGTGTCGATGCTCGATGTGTCGATCCGTCTCGGAGTGCTCAACCTGCTCGCCGATCTTCGCGACCGCGAGCGGCTCGCAATCCTCTACGTCACCCACGATATCGCCTCCGCGCGATACCTGGCCGACACCATCGTGGTCATGTATGCCGGGCAGCTGGTCGAGGCGGCACCGAGCGTCACTCTCACCGACTCCCCGGCGCATCCGTACACGCAACTCCTGCTGTCCGCAGCTCCCGATCCGGAGCGGCTCGAGCGACCGGTCCTCGCCGCTCGAGGAGCGCCGCCGAGCCTGCTTGCTCCGCCACCCGGATGCCGCTTTCATCCCCGCTGTCCGCACGTCATGGAGATCTGCAAACGCATGGCACCACCAACTGTGACCGTCTCGCCTGACCACGCAGCCGCCTGCTGGCTGCACGTCGACCCTGCCGACCGCGTCGTTGATGGCGCCGGCGTGACACCGGGAACATCCCCGAACCCGGAGGGCGAAGCCGAGGTGCAACGCCCTCCCTAATGCCCGCACGCAAATGAACGAAGGGACGCACGCACTGCCGATCAGCGCAGTGCTTCATGGAGATCACGAAAAAAATGGAGGAGCTACAACATGAGCCGGAGAGCATTCATCGGAGTTCTCGGCGTCACGACTATCGTCGTCGCGGCGTGTTCGAGCAGCGGGCCGACATCACACACGACTCAGGGCAAGCCGCTCATCTATGAGCCGACCACCGGGGTCACGTTCTCAGACGACTTCAACCCCTACGATCCCAACTCGGTCGCGTCCAGTGTCGGGATGAAGTCCATCATCTACGAGCCGCTGGTCGAATTCGATCAGCTCGATCCGACAGCCGCGGGCACGCACTACTGGTTGGCGACTGCGTATGCCTTCCAGAACGGCGGCAAGGACCTGCAGATCACCCTGCGAACTGGCGTGAAGTTCAGCAACGGCGCACCGTTCGGTCCGAACGACGTCGCGGCCACATTCACGGCGATGAACAACCCGAAGGCTGACGTTCCCGGGGTCGCGCCCCAGGTCGCTCCCCCTACGATCTCCGGGAACAACGTGACCCTGCACTTCAGCACGCCCCAGTACACCGGCCTCTGGGCAATCCTGGGAACGACCTACATCATGCAGGCATCGGTCGCGAACCAGATAGCCCAGAACCCCACGTTGCAGATCGCGCATCCGGTCGGCACGGGACCCTTCGAGCTGGACAGCTATTCCAGCTCGCTGATCAAGTTCAAGCCCAACCCGCACTACTGGGGTGGCACACCACCGGAATCTGAGGTTGAGGTACCGTCTGTCGCCACCAACGCGGCGGCCAGCGATGCGCTGGTGAGCGACCAGCTCGATTGGGCCGGTAACGACATCCCGAATATTTACGCCAGCTTCGTGAACCTCGATCCTCAGACCAACCACGCGTGGTTCGCATCCGGCAGTACCGTGGCGCTTCGGTTCAACCTGAACCCGGGCAACGGCGGCGCCACCGGGATCAACGAGGCTGCCGTGCGCAAAGCGGTCAGCTACGGCATCGACCGCAATGCACTCGCGTTGCTGGGAGAGTCTGGTTATGAGGAGCCGGCGACCTCCTCGGGTGGACTGATCCTGCCGGCTCAGAAGGCGTTTCTCCCCGCAGACAACAGTCTCACCAATGATCTGTCGACGACCGGCAATGTCCCTGACCCTGCCACGGCCAAGACAGACAACCTACCGGCGGGTGACGACGTTTACGACATCCTCACCTCCGGAGGATGGAAGGCGCCTGCCAGCTCCAGCTTCAACAGCGGGACCGGCACCTATAAGTCGGGCGGAAATTGCGACGGCACCAACGTTGCAAACTGCTGGACCAAGGGCAGCGAGATCATCAAGTTCTCGGTCTACGACCCAGTTCCGTTCTCCGACTATTGGGAGGATGCTTCGCTCATCTCGCAAGAGCTCCAGACCCTCGGGATGGACGTGACCACCAAGCCGGCGCAGGGGTACTCGGACTGGAACGCGAACATCAGCGGTAACAATTCCGCGTGGCAGACAGCGATCCACTGGGGCCAGGGCGGCCAGATCCCATACACCCAGTACGAGGACTGGCTCGACTACTCGAACGCGACAACCGCGGCGCACTTCGAAGGGTATTCAAACGCGAGCGCCGAGGCAGACCTGCAGACCTACGCCGGCACCGATCCCTCCGACACCGCGACACTCTATCCCGCCGTTCAGGCGCTCGAGAAGATCATGTCGACGGACGTGCCGGAGGCCCCGCTACTCTATGGAGCGGACTGGAACGTGTACAGCAGCGCCAAGTACGTCGGATGGCCTGATCAGTCTCAGCCGTACATGGATCCATCGCCGAGCGATCCGCAAATGCCATACATCCTCATGCAACTCAAGCCGGCGTCCTGAGTTCGCACACGGAACGATGAATCCCCATCCCGCAGATGGGATCCGTCCGGCCGGCACCGTGCCGGCCGGACGCGGGGATCCGCTTTCAATAAAGGAAACGCAACGATGAACGCCACCGCATCCGCAACCCGCAGCGACGAATCGAGCCTGGTGGCGCGGCTCAGCCTCGAGCAGAAGGTGCGCCTGCTGACCGGTGCGGATGCGTGGTCGCTCTATGCCATTGACACCGTCGGCCTGCGTGCAATGGTGGTGTCCGACGGACCCTCGGGCGTGCGCGGACGCCGATTCGATCCCGGCAACCCCTCGTCCTCGCTGCCGTGTCCCGTCGCGCTCGGTGCGACGTGGGATGAACGTCTGGTCGTTCAGCTCGCTCTGGCGCTCGGCGTTGAGGCGCGCTCGCGAGGGGTGGACGTGTTGCTCGCTCCCACGGTCAACATCGTCCGAACCCCTCTGAGCGGGCGCGGCTTCGAGTGCTTCTCCGAAGACCCGGTGCTCACCGCGCGCATCGCGGTGGCGTACGTGCGCGGCGTGCAGGAGTCGGGGGTCGGTGCAACCGCCAAGCATTTCGTCGCCAACGACTCCGAGACCGACCGGCGCACGTACGACGCTCGGATCAGCGAGCAGGTGTTGCGCGAGCTCTACCTCGCGCCGTTCGAGGCGTGCGTCTTTGACGCCGAGGTAGCGGTGGTGATGGCCGCCTACAACTCGGTCAACGGACACACGATGACCGCCAATCGACCATTGCTCACGGGTCTGCTCAAGGACGAGTGGGGATTCGAGGGTGTGGTCGTGTCGGACTGGTCGGCGACGCGTACCACCGAACCGACCGCGCTCGCCGGCCTGGACCTGGCGATGCCCGGACCGCGCGGGCCGTGGGGCGACCAGCTCCTTGCCGCGGTCCGCGCCGGCACGGTGCCCGAAGAGGTGATCGACGACAAGGTCGCGAGATTGCTGCGCCTCGCCCGCCGCGTGGGTGCGCTCAATGGAGCACCTGACCACGTGCCGGCGCACGGTGCCGACGGAGTTCACCGCGAAGGGGCTCCGGCGGCGCCGGCGTTGATCGACCCCGACCTCCTCCGTGAAGCGACGTCGCGGTCGTTCGTGCTGCTGAAAAACCAGCGCGGGCTGCTTCCGTTGAAGACCGCCGACGTCAGGAGCGTGGCGCTCATCGGGCCAAACGCAACGGAACCCCAGACTCAGGGCGGCGGAAGCGTCCGCGTTCTTCCGGTCGTCCGTCCTGGACTCGCATCGTCGCTGCTCACACTGGGTGAGTTCGACGAGGTGGACGTCTACCAGGGTTGCATGACGTGGGCGACGATCCCGCAGCCCCACGACGGCAACCTGCGCGACCCGGTGAGTGGAGCGAGCGGCGTGCGCGTCGAGGTCCGCGACGCCGATGGTGTCGTCCGATATGACGCCACGAGCCCGAGCAGCGTGCTCACCTGGTGGGACGGACTCCCCGAGATCGTGCATCACCCGGGGTCCGAGCTGGTCATGCGCGCGCTGTATCGGTCAGGTGTGCATGGACCCCACGTGGTCGGGGTCGCCGGCGTCGGGGTGCTCAGCATCGCCATCGATGGCTCCGTGCTCGCCGAGGCGACGACCCTGCATCCACAAGAGATCGTCGAGGCCCTCTCGCGACCGCCCGAGCTGCGAGTCCCCCTCGATCTCGAGGCGGGTCGCGAGGTGGAGATCCGAGCCGCGTACCGGCCCAACGTGCGAGGGCCGGAAGCCGGTTTCGTCACCATGCGACTCGGCGTGAGTCCGCGGCTCGACGAGGATCGGCTGCTTGACGAGGCCGTTGCCNNCAACACGGGCATGCCCGTGTTGATGCCCTGGTGCGACGAGGTCGCGGCGATCGTCCAGGTCTGGCTCCCGGGGCAGGCGTTCGGCGAGGCGTTGACCGACTGCCTGATCGGGGTGGTCGAACCCGGTGGGCGGCTGCCCATCTCGATACCTCGCCACGCCGCCGATTCGCCGGTGCTCGATGCCACGCCAAAGGGAGGCGAGCTCGCGTACTCGGAGGGACTCCTGGTCGGCTATCGCGGCTATGACCGCAGTGAGCGCGAGCCACTGTTCTGCTTCGGTCACGGCCTTGGCTACAGCGAATGGAGCTACGACTCGGTGATGGTGGAAGCTGACCATCTGCACGAGAACCAGGACCTGCCCGTGGTGGTCAGGGTCCGCAATACGGGCGAGCGAGATGGCCGCGAGGTGGTACAGGTCTACCTCGAAGCAACCGACGAAGATCCCAGCCGGCCGATCCGGGTCCTCGCCGCCTTCGCCGGCGTCGAAGCCGGAGCGGGCCGTCCTGCCGAAGCGCGGATGGTCATTCCGGCTCGTGCGTTCGCTCGTTTTGATCCTGACGGGCGAGGCTGGGTCTGGCGGCCCGGAGCGTACACCCTACGGGTCGGCCGGTCTTCGCGAGATCTACGGCTCGAGCAACCGGTGCAGCTCACCAGTTCGTAGCGGGTTCGGCATCGCTTTTCTCGGCCCACACCGCCGGACCGAGGAGCCATGCTTCCTTCCATGAACATCGTGGTCCTCCTCGCGACCGCTCTCGCCGCCGGTGTCGAGTGGATCGAGGCACTGACGATCGTGCTGGCGGTTGGTCTCTCCAAGGGTTGGCGAAGCGCGCTACTCGGCACCGCCGCCGCGCTCCTCGCGCTGGCTGTCCTCGTGACCGTGTTCGGGGTCACGATCACCTCGCGGGTGTCGATCGACTCCGCGCGGACCGTCGTCGGCGTCTTCCTGCTGCTGTTCGGGCTGAAATGGCTCCACAAGGCCATCCTTCGGTCCAGTGGACTCAAGTCACTTAAAGATGAGGGACAGGTGTTCGAGCAGACCAGGGCGAGGCTCGCGGGCACGGGTGTCGCCGCCGCTGGAGTCGATCGAGCCGGCGTGACCACCGCATTGAGTGGTGTGTTCCTCGAGGGCCTTGAGGTCGTCTTCATCGTCGTGGCGCTCGGGGGCCTGCAGGACATCCCGTCCGCAGTGATCGGCGCGCTTGTTGCGCTGGTGATTGTGGCCGGCGCAGGCGCGGCGATCCGTGGTCCCCTCACGCGCGTGCCGGAGAACACGCTGAAATACGTCGTCGGCATCATGCTGACGTCGTTTGGAACCTTCTTCTCGGGCGAGGGGATCGGGGTCCACTGGTGGGGCGATGACCTCAGCGTGCTGATCCTGGTTGCGGCGTACGGCCTCGCGTCGTTGGCGTTCGTCTGGTTGCTGCGACGCCCTGCTCGACGGCAGGGGTCGGCGAGCGGACTGGAGCACGTCATCAAAGCGATCGTCCTCGAACTCTGGGGGCTGTTCGTTGACGACGGCGCCGTGGCACTCGTCGCGGTCATCGCCCTGCTCGGCGTTGCTCTCATCGTGCAACATGAGGGTGACCCTCACAGCATCGCGGGTGTGCTGCTGATAGCCGGCGTGCTCATTGCTGTTGCGGCCGGCTTGGCCAACACAGCCAGGACAGCTCGCAAGACGATCGAACAAGCCCCTTCGGAGCAGCCTGCGGCGGAGCCGATTGCCGACGTCACTGCCACCGTTGCGCCACGCGATCACGCGCTCACGGGGCTGACCCCCGAACATTAGGATCGCCCAGGTTAACAATTGGTTATCACGCCACAGCTGCTTGCTGGCGCGCGGACTGATCTGTTCGCATAACGGACATCTGAGCAGGGGCTTGACGAAACCCCCACAACACCGCGATCATGACCCCCTCAGATCGAACCGGCAGCCCGTTGAGTGGAGAACAGGGTGGCACCGGATTCATCGTGCGTTTGCGACGCGGCCCGTGGGCAAGATGCGTCGCTTGGCAGCATCACCTTTCCTGCGCGACGCAATCTGTCTTCTCATCGAACGACGCTCTCCGCGCCATCGTCTCGTACATAGAGAGGTAGAGGCACAAACATGCGCTCGAGAATCTGGCTCCTGGTGGGAGGCGTGGTCGTGTTCGGCGTGCTCGTCGGGTTCTTCGTCACGCGATTCCTCAATCCTGTGCCGCCGCAGATCGCAGCGACGACCACGTCCAACACGCTGCAGGGGCGGCACGTCGTGGACTTCAATCTGACGACGGTCGCGGCCGTCGGCACCGCGGGACAGGGCAACGGCGAGCATCCCAACTGGGTTGGGTATCTGCCCACCACCTATCTGAAGGTGCCTGCCGGGGCGGTGGTGCATATGACGATCGACCAGGAGGACGGCCAGACCGGACTTCGCAACGAGTACTTCGGCCTGGTCAGAGGCACGGTCAACGACCAGATGACCGTCGACGGCAAGGTCATGGGCGCACTCGATCCATCGCTCGCCGCACACACGTTCACCATTCCTGACCTCGGTGTGAGTGTCCCGCTTGAAGGCGTCGCCGGCAATGCGCCGGCGAACGCGATGATCGTGGTGGAGTTCAACTTCGTGGTGCCGGACAAGCCGGGGCTGTTCCGCTGGCAGTGTTTCGTCCCCTGCGCGGCCGGGACGCTCTACGGCAACGGCGGCCCCATGCAGACGCTCGGCTACATGGCCGGCGAGCTCCAGGTGGGCTGACCGATGAGGAACAGAGCCACTGCGATCCGGGTCGTCATCATCGTCTGGTTCATCCTCGCCGTCGGCGGCGACGTCGCGCTCGCGTTCGGGCCGATTCCACCGGGACAGGCCTCGGATCTGGCCTCAAGTGAGAGCCTGACCATCCTGCTGCTCGCGGAGATCGGGTGGCCGATCTTCTCGGCGGTCCTCGCTGCGCTGTTTTTCACGATGGTCGTGAACAGAACCGCTCCCCCGACGGAGGAGCCGAGCGCCGCGGCGCTGCGCGGCAACACGCGCGCGCAGACGGCATGGATCGCGGGCACGCTCGTGGTCGTGCTCAGCCTGGCCGTATACGGGACCGTTGCTCTCGCGATCGATCAGCCGGGAGCAGGCGTCCCCTCGCAGGCGTCAGCGCTGGCAATGCCGACGTCCACCAGCCAGCCGCTCGAGGTGCAGGTCATCGCGCAGCAGTGGTGGTTCACGTACCGCTACCCGACCTACGGCGGCATCGAGACCCCGCAGCTCGTGCTGCCGGTCAATCAGAAGATCGAGTTCAACGTCACATCGCTCGACGTGGTCCACTCCTTCTGGTTCTACGCGCTCGGGGTCAAGGCTGACGCCGTGCCGCTCAACGACAACGTTGTCACGGCCACGCCAACGAAGATCGGCACATACCGCATCCAGTGCGCGGAACTCTGCGGGCTCTGGCATGGAAATATGGCCGACAACACGGCGATGGTCGTGAGCCCGTCAGATTTCGCCGCCTGGATCCAACAGGAGACGACGCTCGACGCGCCGATCATGAAGTACCTGCTGCCGTACAGCCATACGTACGAACCATCGCCAACCATCTATGGGTCATGACGATGTTCAACACGCTCTCGCACGCAAGGGAAAGCTGAAGTGGATGCTGTAACCACCGCACGGCCACCGATGTCGACACCGCCGACACTGGCTCGCCGGCTCAACGAGTGGGGGCTGCTGCTCGGCGTCATCGGCGCGGTGATCGGATTCATCATCGGCTTTGCGGTCGGAACGCACGCCATTCCGTATTCCTTCGACGAGGACAACTCGCTCGGGTCCGACCCCGGCATCCTGCTCGGGTATGCGCTCAGTGTCGTCGGGTTCCTCGCGGGCATGGGTTTCCTCAACTACCCGATCGGCCGACTCCTCGGCGCCAAGAGGCCCACCGAGGAGGACAACGCGTACATGCACGGCGAGGGCGGCGGGCTCACCCGATACTTCCGCATGACGACCGACCACAAGGTGATCGGCCTGCAGTATCTCGTCATGATCCTGGCCTTCCTCTTCATCGGTGGCCTGGGCGCGATGTTCATCCGGACCGAATTGCTCACCCCGTCGCCGACGGTGGCGAACGCCCAGTCGTACCTGACGCTCGTCGGTCTGCACAGCACGCTGATGATCTTCATGGCGTCCGCGGCGATCATCGGCCCGTTCGGTAACTACTTCGTGCCGATCATGATCGGCGCGCGGAACATGGCATTCCCACGCCTCGAGGCGCTGACGTTCTGGCTCCTGCCGCCGGCGGGACTCATCCTGCTTTCCACGGTGTTCCTCGGGGGCTTCACCACTGGCTGGACCGGCTACGCGCCGCTCGCCGATCAGAACGTGCTCGGCATGGACTCCTACCTCATCGCCTTCGCGTTGATCGGGATGTCGATCGGTCTGTCCGGCGTGAACATGATCGCGACGATCATGACCAAGCGCGCTCCCGGGTTGCCCCTGAGCCGCATGCCCATCTTCGTGTGGTCGGTGCTGGTCACGTCGTTCCTCGGCGCGCTGGCAGCGCCCGCTCTCATTGCCGCGGTCCTGATGGAAGTCTTCGACCGCTCGTATCAGACGACCTTCTTCGTGCCTGCGGGCGGTGGATCGCCCTACCTCTGGGAGAACCTCTTCTGGTTCTTCGGCCATCCGGAGGTGTACATCTTCGTTGTCCCGGCGTTCGGTCTGGTGATGGAGATGCTTCCCGTGTTCACCCGAAGGCCGCTCTGGGGATACCGCGTGGCTGTCGGCGGAATGGTGGGCATCGGTCTACTGAGCTTCGTCGTCTGGCAGCACCATCTGTTCGTTAGTGGTCTTGCACCGTCGCTGCGGCCGTTCTACATGTTCTCGACCGAGCTCATCTCGGTCCCGACCGGCATCATCTACCTGGTCGCGTTGGGAACGCTCTGGCGAGCACGCACTCGTTTCACGGTGCCGATGCTCTTCATCTTCGGGTTCTTCTTCAACTTCCTGATCGGCGGCTTCACGGGCGTCTTCCTCTCCGACGTCCCCAGCGACTTCACGCTGCACGCCAGCTACTTCGTGCAGGCGCATTTCCACTACACGATCATGGGCGGCGAGGTGTTCGCGCTCATGGCTGCGATCGTCTACTACCTCCCCAAGATGACCGGTCGCACCATGGACACCAAGCTCCTGCGCTTCCAGTTCTGGGCCGTGTTCATCACGTTCAACGGGACGTTCATCTCGCTCATCTCCGTTGGCATCCTGGGCATGCCCCGCCGCGTCATCAGCTACGCGGCCTACCTGCAGCCGCTCAACATCAGCGCGACCGTCTTCGCGTATGGTCTGGGCCTGTCGATGGCGCTTTTCCTCGGGATCCTCCTCTGGGAGGTCGTCATCAAGCAGAAGGTCGCGGCGCGCAACCCGTGGGAGTCGCTCGGTGTCGAGTGGCAGGTGCCCACGCCCGTGCCGTTGTTCAACTTCGATCAGGTGCCGGTCGCGTGGTCACTGCCCTATGACTACGACACCGGCAAGCCGGCGGCAGACTTTGGACCGGCGGTACCCGCCTTCAGTGGAGCCTGAGCATGAGTGACGTCAGCCCTACCGGACTCACTGTTGTCGATGAGGTCGAAGGCGGCGGGCGAACCCTCATCTTTACCTCACGACTGTTCATGGCGGCGAATACGACGCTGCAACTGAGCCTGTTGTTCGCGTTCCTCTATCTGCGAGCGAACAATTTCGGTGGCATGTGGCATCCGAGTGGAATCGGCACGCCGCCACAGGTACTGGCGATCATCTCGCTCGTCTTCCCGCTGATCACGCTCGTCGCACTGTGGGCGGTGTGGAACGCAGTCGGCAGGGGGCGCGAGTCGAATGCGGTTTCGGGCCTGCTCTGGCTGGCGCTGGTGGCGGCGGTCCTCACGGGTGCCGTCCGCATCCTGCTCATGTATCAGTTCAACTGGGAGCTCGACAGCGCCGGGACCTATGCCGCCATCTCGACCCTCTGGTATGCCGTGCTGCTTGGCGAGTTCATCCTGGTCGGTCTGTGGTTGCTCAGCCTCGTCATGGGGCACGTGCGTGGGACCGACCGCCTCAGCGCGTCGCACGCCCGAGCAATCCTGGATCAGTGGGCGTACATCACCGGCGTGTCGATCGTGGTGTACCTCCTGATCCAGTACATCAAGTAGGGAGCCACATGCTCTGGCCGCCGCTCTTCGACTGGAGCTTCGCCCCAGTACCGATCGTCGGCTGCATCACGGCCGCCTACCTCTACTGGCGCGGGAGGCGCACAGCCTCGCCGGCGCTGGGCCGGGGAACGGCATGGGACAACGGGGACACCGCATTCGCGCTCGGCATCGGCGCGTTGCTGCTTGCCCTGATCTCGCCGATCTCGTACTTCGACACGACGCTGCAGTGGGACCACATGGTGCAGCACGTGCTGCTGTTGCTTGTCGCGCCGCCACTGATCCTGCTCGCTGATCCGTTCCGTACAGCGTGGGCCGGGTACCTGGCTGCTCAAGGAAGGCCCGTCTCGGTGGAGGGGACGTGGCCGGCGCGCGCCATGCGCGTGCTCCATGCCGGGCCGAAAGCGGCCGCCGTCGTCGTGCTCGCGTTCAGCGTCGATCTCCTGGTCTGGCATCTCCCCACCATCTATAACGCGACGCTCCGCATGGCATCGGTGCACGACCTGGAACACCTCACCTTCCTGGTCGTCGGCTTGTTGTTCTGGGACCAGGTGATCAGCCCGGTCAAGGCGACGGGACGGCTCTCGTTGCTTGGGCGTGCGGTGGCGGTCCTGATCGGAATGTTCGTGAGCTGGGGACTCGCCATCGTCATCGGGTACGCGACGCACCCTCTCTACGCGTACCCAACGCCGACGGGCGGTCTGAGCCTCCTGGCGGACCAGGAGATCGCGGCCGGAGTGATGTGGGTACCCGGAGGGACGCCATTCCTCATCGCACTGCTGTACCTCGGCATCCGGTGGTTCGAGACGGACGACCGCTCAGCGACGAACACGGCGGTCGCGCAGCCGTGAGCCGGAATCGACGCGTCGTGCTCGGTTGCGCGGTAGCGCTGGTGATTGCCGGCTGCGGTGCATCCCACGCGCCGACGGCGAAGCCGGTGCAGGTGACCGCGTCGGGTGGACCCACCCTCGGCGGGAGGGTCGTGAGCCTCACGTCGTATCGCGGCCATCCGGTTGTGCTGATCTTCTGGGCGTCATGGTGCGGGCCCTGCCATGACGAGCAGCCGGCACTGAACACCGCCTATGCGACCTGGTCGCCTAGTGGTGTGGTCTTCCTGGGCATCGACTTGCGCGACACCACTGCTCCCGCGCTGGCGTTTCAAAAGCAGCTCAAAGTGCCGTATCCGAGCATCGCCGACACCAATGCGACGTTCGCCGTCGACTACGAGATACCCTCGGCACCGGCGCTCGTCTTCCTCTCCAGCCAGGGAAAGGTCGCCGATGTCGTTCTCGGCGCACTCGGGGTCATGAGCGCCACCCAATTCGACGCGGAGGTCACGACGCTGTTGAACACATCCACGACCGGCAGCGCATAGGGGACGGATGCAGACCAGCGCCGACATCGTCATGAGCCCACCGGACGCCGTCAGTGCGGCCGCCGTGGCTGACGTCGTCGCACGCACACCGGCCATGCAAGCTCGGGCCACCGCCCGTGACTACATCAGCCTGGCCAAGCCGCGGATCATCGTGCTCCTGCTGATCACCGAACTCGCAACGATGATCATCGCAGCGCGCGGCATTCCATCACCAGCCCTGCTCTTCTGGGCGGCGCTCGGCGGCGCGCTCGCGTCCGGCGGTTCGGGCGCCATCAATTGCTGGTATGACCGTGACATCGACCGGGTCATGGCGAGAACGTGCAGCCGTCCGCTGCCGTCCGGGCGCATCCTGCCGTGGCAGGCGCTGAGCTTCGGGGTGTCGCTGATAGCAGCCTCGATGCTGGTGTTCATCGTCGCGGTCAACGCGCTGGCCGCGGTGCTGGCACTCGCAGGCGGGATGTTCTACGTCTTCATCTACACGATGCTGCTGAAGCGCAGAACACCGCTCAACATCGTCATCGGCGGCGCAGCGGGTGCGTTTCCGCCGCTCGTGGGCTGGGCTGCCGTCACCGGCACCGTCGGCTGGCCGGCGTTCGCGCTCTTCGCCATCGTGTTCCTCTGGACGCCACCGCACTTCTGGTCGCTCGCACTCCTGCTGCGCAGCGATTACCGCAACGCGAGCGTGCCGATGCTCCCCGGGATCATCGGCACCGCGCGAACGCACCGGCGGATCCTGCTGTACCTGCTGGCACTGATCACCGCGAGCTTGCTGCCCGGACTGGTGCTCGGGATCGGGTACACCATCGGTGCCGCCGTGCTGGGTGCCGGTTACCTCGGGCTGGCCCTCTGGGCCCGCGTCAAGGGCTCATCGCACGCTGCTGCTGTGCTCTTCCACTACTCGCTCGCCTACCTGGCCCTCGTCTTCGTTGTGGGAGCGGTGTCCGCGGTGGTGCTGGGGTAGCGAGAGCGAACGCAGCCGGCCCGGCTCCCTATGCTGAGCCGGACCGGCCGCGGTTCCGCGACGAAAGTGTTAGTGGCCGAGCGCGGCCGTCGCCTGTGTATCCATCGTCGACTCGATCGATGAGACGTTCGAGGCGCTCGGGTTCTGCAGGAACTGGATCAGGTCCGCCCACAACTTGGGCTCCCAGCTGCCCTGAAGGTCGTCGAGGCTGAACACGAAGCTGCTCGCGCTGACCAGTGCCTGCGCATCGGCCTGGGTCACAGCATCCGGATAGGCGCTCGACTTCACCTGGTTGTTCGGGCTGGCGAACCCGCCCAGGTGTGCCCAGATCGTGCCGGGCTCTGGTCCGGCGATGTACTTGATCAACGCCACCGCCTGCGGTGTTGAATTGAGCATCATCGCGACGTCACCGGCACCCTGGATCGCCGTGTTGTTCGCGCTGTCGGCCGCCGGGGCCGGGAACGGGAAGAAGTCGTAGCACGGGGTCTTGGAGGCGTCAGCGGTGCACGCGGCGCCGCCAGTCCCCGTGGTGCCCGGGGAGTAGTTGGAGGAGTTGCCGGTGATCTCGCTGACCACGAAGTCGGCCTCGATCACCATCGCCGCCGAGGGCTGCGCGGGTGGCTTCGGAAACACCTTGTCAACGCACGCGGGGTACCCGTTGGAGAGCGATCCCTGCAATCCGCCGTCGAGCCACGACGTCTGGCTCACGAGCTGCGCCATGGTCGTGAATGCGGTGGTGACCGACGGATCCGTCCACTTGAGGGTGTGGGCCGCGAGCTTGTTGTAGTCAGCGGCGCCTGCGGTCTTGAGGTAGATGTTCTGCCACATGTCCGCCACCGGCCAACCGACGTCGGTGCAGAGTGAGAACGGGGTGACACCGGCCGCCTTGAGCTGCGCGGCGTCAGTGAGCAACTGCTCCCACGTCGTGGGTGGCGACGAGATACCAGCCTGGGTGAAGAGCGCGGGGTTGTACCAGATCGTGTTCTTGTTCGCGCCCTTGAACCACACGCCGTACTGCTTGCCGTTGTAGCTGGCGAGCGTGTTCCACGCAGCGCCGAAGTTGGACGTCAGGCTGCCGAGCGTGCTCGTCAGGTCCTTGATCGCACCTTGCTTGGCGAGCGTGTCGAGCGTGCCCGGGTCCGGGACGAACGCCACGTCCGGCGGCGATCCGCCCGACACCGCGGCCGTCAGGGCTGTGTCCATGTTGTTGCCTTTGCCCTGGTAGTTCACGGTGATACCGGTTTCGGCCTCGAACGGCGCCAGCGCAGCGAGGAAGTCCTGCTGCTCCTGTGCGGTCCACTCGGCCCACACCGTGACCGATCCGCCGATCTTCCCGCTCGATGAACTGGAGCCCGAGGATGATGCGGGCGTCGATGTCGAACCGCATGCGGTTGCGACTCCCAGGACTCCTGCCGTCACCAACGCCAGCTTGCCCAGCGTCCTGACCTGCGTCATATAGGTCCTCCTCACAGGGGCAAACCGGTGACGGTCCCCTGGCGATCCAGTTCGTAATGGTCCGGTGTACTCCACCTGCACCGGAAACGCAACCGTGCTAGATCGGTTCTCATACCAATGGGTGATACTGGGTTGCGGTCGACCGTCCGCAGACGTAGCATCACCGGCACTGTGGTGAGGGCCTGACGTGGCGGTGGTCGCCCCGACGACTGATGCACCTGCCGAGGTGCCCGGAGGAGAGGTCCTCCCATCGTCGAGCAAGCACGCCGGCGGCGGCGGTTTTCGCAGCCACCTCGGCTCGCTGGCCTTCCTGCTGCCGGGGGCCGTGTGGCTGGCGCTGATCGTCGTGTATCCGTTGATCGCGACGGTGATCCGGAGCTTCTTCGACGCGAGTGGGCAGAACTTCATCGCGCTCGGCAATTACAAGGCGATCTTCTCGACGACCGACATCATCGTCGCGCTCAAGAACAACGTCGTTTGGGTCGTGCTGTTCCCGTTCCTGGTCACCTTCTTCGGGCTGGTGTTCGCGGTGCTCACCGAGCGCATCCGCTGGTCGACCGCCTTCAAGACCATCGTCTTCATGCCGCTGGTGTTCAGTGCGACCGCTGCGGGCCTTACCTGGGCATCGATCTTCTTCATCGATCCACATACGGGCATGGTCAACGCGGCCATTCAGGGTGCGGCCAACGCGATCAATCCGCCAGGGCTCTATCCGATCGACCCGAGCACGGGCCAGACCGTCTCCGGCCTCGTCGCCACCGGGGTCGAGACCGGACCGAGCAACACACTCCAGAGCAAGGACACCGTCAGCGCAGGAAGCACCATCGAACTCGGCCTGATCGGTATCAGCCCGGAAACCCTGCAGGCCAACGGCGCTGCCACTGCGGTGGCGCCCACCGCGTCTTCGGGAGCGATCAACGGGCTCGTCTGGCGTGACTTCTCGCCGACGCATCCCACCGTTCGGGGACAGGTGTTCCCCGACGAGGACGGCATCCCAGGGTTGCATCTCGCGCTACTCAGCGGGAGCGGAACGTCCGTCGCCACCACCACCACGGCGAAGAACGGCACGTTCTCATTCGCCAATCCCGGTTCGGGCAATTACCGAGTCCAGATCACCGCCAACAATTTCCAAGCCGGATTCAACGGCATCTTCTTCCTTGGCACGCAGTCGCTCACACCGACCAGCTCGTTGAACCCGACGTTGTCGGCGATCTTCAGCCTGCCGATCGTCGACATCGCGATGATCATCGCGTACCTCTGGATCTGGGCAGGTTTCGCGATGGTGGTCATCGGTGCGGGCCTCGCGGCGCTCAACCGTGAGGTGCTCGAGGCTGCGCAGATCGATGGCGCCAGTGAGTGGCAGACACTGCGGAGGGTGACCGTCCCGATGTTGCGGCCGGTCCTTGTCGTGGTCTTCGTCACCATGCTCATCAACGTCCTCAAGATCTTCGACATNNATGCTGTTCAACCTCAAGAGGATTCGCGGATGACTGTGCAGGCTGCGTCGTTGCCGGTCGCCGCCGCCGCTCCGGCGAAACAGCGGCGGTTCCGTGTGCGCCCGTCGCGCATCGTCGTCAACGTCGTGCTCGCCGCGATCGCGATCTTCTGGCTGGTGCCGTCGGTGGGTGTCTTCATCATCTCGCTCCGGCCCAACAGCGACTTCGAGGTCTCCGGGTGGTGGACTGTGTTCACCGCTCCGGCGCAACTCTCGTTCAGCAACTACCAGCAGCTCTTCTCGGCGGGGTTCAAGGCAGGAGGCGTCCTCGACTCGCTGACGACCTCCATCGCGATCACCGTGCCGGTGACCATCCTGGTGACCGTCATCTCTAGTCTCACCGCGTACTCACTCGTCTTCGGCAGATGGCGCGGCCGGACCGCAGTGTTTCTGCTCATCGTCGCGCTGCTCGTCCTGCCGCTGCAGATGGCGCTTATCCCCGTGGCCAGCCTGTACAAGGTGTTCGACAACGCCACCGGTCTGTCGTTGTTCGGTTCGGTGATCGGAACGATCATCTTTCACGTCGCGTTCGGGCTCCCCTTCGGCATCTTCCTGATGCGCAACTTCTATTCGGGTATCCCGCATGACCTCCTCGAAGCGGGACGCATCGACGGGGCAGGGGAGTGGACGCTCTTCCGGAAGGTCGTGATGCCGATTGGCATCCCGGCGCTCGCGTCGCTCGCCATCTTCCAGTTCATCTGGGTGTGGAACGACCTGCTCGTTGCGTTGATCTTCCTGTCGGGCAACCCACATGAGACGCTCACGCTGTTCCTCTACGGGCAGACGCGCGCGCTTGCCTCGAACTACTGGATCATCTCGACCGGGGCGATGATCTCGATCATCATCCCATTGATCGTATTCTTTGCCTTCCAGCGATATTTCGTCCGTGGCGTGCTCGCCGGGGCGGTGAAATGAGGAGCGTGTCATGGCCGGCGTAGTCCTCGACGATCTGACCAAGCGGTACGACGGTGGAGCGCTTGCGGTGGACAAGCTCAACCTGGACATCCATGACGGGGAGTTCGTGTGCCTCGTGGGACCGTCCGGGTGCGGCAAGACCACCGCGCTGCGCATGATCGCCGGCCTCGAGGAGATCACCAGCGGTGAGGTGCGGATCGGAGACCGCGTCGTCAACAACCTGCCGCCGCGTGATCGCGACATCGCCATGGTCTTCCAGAGCTATGCCCTCTATCCGCACATGAGCGTGCGCGACAACATGGCATTCGGTCTGCAGCTGCGCAAGACGCCGAAGCAGGATATCGACAAGGCGGTCGTCGAAGCGGCGCGCATCCTCGACCTCGAGCGCTTCCTCGACCGCAAGCCCGGCCAGCTGTCCGGAGGCCAGCGCCAGCGCGTCGCGCTCGGTCGCGCGATCGTTCGCGAGCCTGCGGTGTTCCTGATGGACGAGCCGCTCTCGAACCTCGATGCCGCCCTGCGCGTGCAGACGCGGGGCGAGATTCTGAAGCTCCAGAAGCGGCTTGGGACGACCACCATATATGTCACCCACGACCAGGTCGAGGNNACGACCAGGTGGAGGCGATGACCATGGGCGACCGGATCGCGGTGATCAACGAGGGGGTGCTCCAGCAGGCGGGTACGCCCAAGGATCTCTACGAGCTTCCCCAGAATCGCTTTGTCGCGGGCTTCATCGGCTCACCGTCGATGAACTTCATCGACCTCAAGGTCACGCAGGATGGCGGCGTCATGCGGCTTGTCGGTGAAGGAGCCGAGATGCGGCCGGACGATACTCAGGCAGCACTGTTGCGTGACCAGGGCGTCGAGACGGTGACCGTCGGCTTCCGCCCCGAGCACCTCGACCTCGCGGCCCAGACTGGGCCCGGTCTGAGCGTGACCGTCGTGGTCGACGTGGTCGAATTCCTCGGCAACGACGAACTCATCCATGGGAGCAGCGAGGGCCGCGATGTGGTGGCGATCATCAACGCCGATAACACGCTGGCCGTCGATCAGTCCGTCACGCTGTCGTCGCCGCCCCGCCGGTTGCATCTTTTCAATCCCGCGACCGGCCTCCGGATCGCCAAGAACGGCGTGGCGAGCAGCGACTCGGCGGCCTACCGCGTCACTACCGGCTGAGCGCTACCCGGAGGGCCGCCCTGCGGTGAGCGCGTCGAGCGATCTCGGGTAGGCTTCGTCGATCAGCGGGCTCGAGAGTATGAAGTCGGCGGTGGCGCGGTTGCAGGCCATCGGGATGTTGTGCACCACCGCGATCCTGAGGAGCGCCTTGACGTCGACGTCATGGGGATGCGGTTCGAGCGGGTCCCAGAAGAAGATGATCACGTCAATCCTCCCCTCGGCGATCGCGGCGCCGACCTGCTGATCGCCCCCGAGCGGCCCGGTGAGAAAGCGGTGGACCGGGAGACCCAGCTCGTTTGCGACCATCGCCCCGGTCGTTCCCGTGCCGAGGAGATCGTGACGCGAAAGGGTGTCGCGGTTGAAGCGCGCCCACTCGAGCATGTCCGCCTTCTTGTTGTCGTGGGCGATCAGCACGATCTGCTTTCGCCGGGGGCCTGAACGGGGCACGGCGCCTACTCTATCGCGGTGTCCAGGGTGACGCCGGCCGCGCTGCGGCATCGAGACTTCGCGCTGCTCTGGTCCGGGCAGAGCGTCTCGCTCGTCGGCGACGGCGTCTATACCGTCGCACTTGCGCTCGAGACGCTGCGCATCGACAACCATCCGCTGGCACTCTCCCTCGTGCTGGCGGCGCGACTGCTGCCGACGGTGCTGTTCCTCGTCGCCGGCGGCGTGATCGTCGACCGGGTGCCGCGCCGTCTCGCGATGCTGGCATCGGACAGCATCCGTGGCGTTGCGGTCGGTGTCGTCGCCGTGCTCGTCGCGGTGGGGACGCTCCAGGTCTGGGAGCTCGTTGTCATCTCGGCGGTCTTCGGCGCCGCCGACGCGCTCTTCTACCCGGCGGCGACCGCGGTGACCCCGGAGATCCTGCCCGCCGAACTGCTCCTCCAGGGCAGCGCCCTCAACCACACCAGCCAGACGGTCGCCCAGGCGCTGATCGGGCCGGCGCTCGGCGGCCTCGTGGTCGCCACGCTCGGCTATGAATGGGGATTCGCGATCGACGCCCTCAGCTTTGCCGTGAGCGCCGGCTGCGTGCTTGCGATGGCGAGCCGGTCGCGGCCCGAACCGTCCGGCAATTCCCCGCTCGCCGAAGCGCGCGAGGGTCTGCGCTACGTCCGGTCGCAGCGCTGGCTGTGGGTGTCGCTCGCCGGGGCGGGGCTCGCCAACTTCGCGGCATTCTCGCCACTTGGCGTGCTCATGCCCCTGCTGGTGCGCAACGTGCTCCACCAGGGACCGCTGGCGCTGGGATTGGTGCTCGCCGCCGGAGGCGTCGGCGGCGGGGCAATTGCGGTGGTCGTGGCCAGGTTCGGCGCACCGCGCCGCCGGATCACATCGATGTGGATTGGGTGGGCAGTCTCCGCGGCCGGCATCGTCGGACTGTCGCTTGCACCGGACGTCTGGTTCGCCGGTGCGTTCGCCTTCGTCATCACCGGCACGCTGATGTACGGCAACGTGCTCTGGAATCCGATCATGCAGCAGCTCGTGCCCCCGGACTTGCTCGGGCGCGCCTCTTCGGTGGACTGGCTGGTGTCGCTCAGCCTGAGTCCGCTCGGTGTCCTGGTCAGCGGTGCGCTTGCGGGGGTCATCGGGACCCGGCTCACCATGCTGATCGGCGGGTGCGTCTCCTTCGCCCTGTGCGGCATCCTCTTCGTCCCGGGCGTGCGCGACCCGGAACGGCACCTGAGTTCGCGCGTTGCTTCCGGGTCGCGTTAACGGCCAGCCCTGGCAGACTCAGGAGGTGATTGAGCAGATCGCCTGAGCGTGGTCACCACAAGCGAGTCCCCACCGCCCGGCACCACTGCACGACGGCCGCGCGGCGACGGGTACAAGTGGGTCGCGCTCTCCAACACGACAGTCGGCGTGCTCCTGGCGACGATCGACGCGTCGATCATGCTGATCGCGATGCCCGACATCTTCCGGGGCATCGGTCTCAATCCGCTCGACCCGGCGAACAGCTTCTACCTGCTGTGGATGATCCTCGGCTTCCTCATCGTCAGCAGCGTGCTCGTGGTTGGCCTCGGCCGTCTCGGCGACATCGTGGGCCGCGTGCGCATCTACAACCTCGGATTCGTCATCTACACGAGCGCGTCACTGCTGCTGACGATCGACTGGATGACCGGCCCGCCGGGTGCGATCTGGCTGATGATCTTCCGCGTCGTGCAGGGCATCGGCGCCGCGTGCCTCATCGGCAACTCGGCGGCGATTCTCACCGATGCATTCCCGGTGAACCAGCGCGGTCTCGCGCTCGGCATCAACAACATCGCCGGCATCAGCGGCGTCTTCATCGGGCTCGTGCTCGGCGGGCTGCTCGCCCCGATCAACTGGCGGCTCGTGTTTCTCGTGTCGGTCCCGTTCGGCCTGTTCGGCACGGTATGGGCGTACCTCAAGCTCGAGGAGCGCGGCATCCGCAAACGTGTTCCGATCGACTGGCTCGGCAACCTGACGTTCGCCATCGGCCTGATTCTCGTGATGATCGGGATCACCTACGGAATCGAGCCGTACAAGTCCGACCCGATGGGATGGACGAGCCCCCTCGTGCTCGGTGCGCTGGTGCTTGGTGCCGCGTTCCTGGCGGGCTTTGCGGTCATCGAAGGTCGCGTCGAGAACCCGATGTTCCGCCTTGGGTTGTTCCGCATTCGCGCGTTCACCTTCGGCACGCTCTCGAGCTTTCTTGCCGCCGTCGGGCGCGGCGGACTCATGTTCATGCTGATCATCTGGCTGCAGGGAATCTGGTTACCGGAGCACGGATACAGCTTCACGTCGACGCCGCTCTGGGCGGGTATCTACATGATTCCGCTGACCGTCGGCTTCCTGCTCGCCGGGCCGCTGTCGGGATTTCTCTCCGACAGATTCGGCTCACGTCCGTTTGCGACCGGGGGAATGATCGGTGCTGCCGCGAGCTTCGCGTTCCTGCAGCTGTTACCGATCAATTTCCCGTATCAGCTCTTCGCGCTGATCCTGTTCCTGAACGGTCTCTCCATGGGCGCATTCGCATCACCGAACCGCGCCGGCGTCATGAACAGCCTTCCTCCCGGGGACCGCGGTGCCGGCGGTGG
>PKYW01000061.1:33652-48494 GCA_003132805.1 Candidatus Dormiibacterota bacterium
GCGTTCCTCGGCTACAACCCGATCCAGTCACTGGTCGGGACGCACGTGCTCTCGCAGCTCTCAGCCGCCAACGCTTCGGCGCTCACCGGACGCCAGTTCTTCCCTGAGCTGATCTCCGGCCCGTTCGCCGCCGGGTTACACCAGGCGTTCACGTTCTCGCTGGTGGTCTGCCTCATCGCCGCGCTCGCCTCGTGGTCGCGGGGGAAGCGTGTCGGCCCCGTCGTGCCGGCGGCTATCGCCACCGAGGCGCCCGAACTCTAGGATCCGGCTAACCGAGGTTGAGCGCGGGGCCGGTCACCGAGAGCGGGAGGTGGCCCGACGCGGCGAACAGCGCGAAGAGGGCGAGGGCCGCGCCGAGGAGCGAGACATCCCGGTAGAAGCCCATCTCGTGGGTCCGGCGGGCTGCCGGGTCCGACTCGCTCCAGAACGGGTGGAAGAGGACGGCGGCGGGGATGAGGAACGCGGCGATCATCAGCGCGCCGAGGTCATCCCAGATGCCGGCGACGATCGAGACGGCCGCAACCAGCAGCCAGACGCCGGCAGGCCAGCCGGCGAGGATCGGGAACGGGAGTTTCCTGCCCGAACCCTGGACGTAGCGCGGGTGATTCTTGATGTGCCCGCGCGCCGCGGAGACGAAGAGCGCGACGAACAGGATCCGGCCGACGAGCAGGATCACGCCGCCCAGTGCGCTCACCGCGTCTGCTCTCCGCGAGTGACGGACGGCCGTGTCAATCCGCGACCTTGAGCAGAATCCGCCCTCGCCCGTGGCCGGTTTCCGACGCCGCCTGTGCACGCGCCGCGTCGTCGAGTGAAAAGACATGCTGGATTGCAGGCGTGAGGTCGCCGGAGGCGACGAGCTTGACGAGCTCTTCGAGGATCGGGCGCGTATCGGTGACACGGCGCGTCGCCTCGGCGCGCACACCTCGCGCGGCCGCCGTCTCGGCGTCGGGCACACCGACGCACGTCACGAGAATGCCGCCCGGCTTCAGCACGCCCCAGGAGTGCGCGGTGACCTCACCGCCGACGGTGTCGAACACGACGTCCACGTCATGCACCGCGTCTTCGACGTTGACGCTGGTGTAGTCGATGACTTCACGAGCACCGAGCGAACGCACGAACTCGACGTTGGCGGTCGACGCGGTGGCGATCACGTCGGCACCCTTCCAGCGTCCGAGCTGGACCGCGATCGAGCCGACCCCACCGGCGCCGCCCTGGACCAGGACACGCTGCCCGGCCTCCACGTGACCGCTGTCGATGACACCGAGCCACGCCGTGACGCCCCCGACATGCAGCGGCGCGGCCTGCTCGAACGACACGCCGTCTGGAATCTGCGCGATGGTCGTGATCGGAGCGACTGCGAACTCGGCATACGTGCTGGCGCCCCGGCCGAAGACCCTGTCACCGACGGCGAATCCACGCACGCCTTCGCCGAGGGCTTCGACGGTGCCGGCAACATCCAGTCCCGGAATGGTGGGAAGGGTGACCGGCATGTACTGCTTGAGACTTCCGGCACGGAGCTTCCAGTCGATGGGGTTCACGCCCGCGAAACGAACGCGGATGAGCACCTCGCCGGCCTTGGGCTCGGGGCGTTCGACGGTCTCGACGACGAGCACCGACGGAGGTCCGTACTCGTGAAAACGCGCTGCACGCATCAAAGTCTCGGTTGTCATCGATGCTCCCTGCCTCCTGACCGGCACGCTTGCCAGCCGTGGGCTAGTAATTCAATAGGAGCATCAGATTCTAGCACGTGACCCCAGATGCTCAGACCTTGCCGGCGAGGCTAGAGCACCTTTGACAGAAAGGATCTGGTGCGCTCGTGCTGCGGGTTCGACAGCACCTCGCGCGGACTCCCGGACTCGACGATGACGCCGCCATCCATGAAGACGAGCGAGTCGCCGACCTCGCGCGCGAACCCCATCTCGTGGGTCACGACCACCATGGTCATTCCGTCCTGCGCGAGGCCGCGCATCACGTCGAGGACCTCGCCGACGAGCTCGGGATCGAGCGCCGACGTCGGCTCGTCGAACAGCATGAGCTTGGGCTGCATCGCCAGGGCTCTCGCGATGGCCACGCGCTGCTGCTGACCGCCGGAGAGATGGTTGGGGTAGACGTCCACCTTGTCGGCGAGGCCGACCCGCTTGAGCAGTGCTCGTCCGCGTTCCTCGACTGCCTTCTGCGCCTCGCCCTTGACGCGCAGTGGCGCTTCCATGATGTTCTCGAGCGCGGTCATGTGCGGAAACAGGTTGAATCGCTGGAACACCATCCCGATCTCGGCGCGCTTCCGGCACACCTCTCGATCCGGGAGCTCGTAGATCTTGTCACCGCGTTGCCGGTAGCCGACCAGTTCACCGTCGACGGACAGCCTTCCGCCGTCGATCTTCTCGAGGTGGTTGATGCAGCGCAGAAATGTGCTCTTGCCGGAGCCCGAAGGCCCGACGATGCAGAGCACCTCGCGAGGCGCCACGCTGAGGTTGATGCCCCGGAGCACCTCGAGGCGCCCGAAGCACTTGTAGACAGACTCGGCAAGAACCATCGGGGTGGCCATCAGCGCAGGCGCTCCTCGTAGATCGGAGGCGGCTCAAACGGGCCAACCGGCGGCGGATCGTGAAAGTGAAAGAGCAGCCTGCGAAGGCGCTGCAACGGTGTCGGTGGCAATAGGCGCGATGCCCCCCGCGCGAAATAGCGCTCCAGGTAGTACTGACCGAAGGTGAGCACCGAGGTCATTGCCAGGTACCAGATGCTCGCCACGATGGCCAGCTCGATGATGTCGTAGTTGAAGTTCGAGATCTCCTTCTGAATGAAGAAGAGCTCACCGACAGTCGCGATGTACGCGAGCGACGAGGTCTTGAGCATCGAGATCGTCTCGTTGCCGGTCGGCGGGATGATCACGCGCATGGCCTGAGGCAAGACGATCCGGCGCATGACCAGGACGCGGGTCATGCCCAGCGCCTGTGCAGCCTCGGTCTGGCCGGTGTCCACCGAGATGATCCCCGCGCGAACGATCTCCGACATGTACGCAGCCTCATTGAGGCCGAGGCCGAGGATCGCGGCGAGAAGCGGCGTGATGATCTTGTTGGTGGTGCCGATCCAGAAGAGATGGGTGAACGGAATGCCGATGTGGAGGTACGGGAGGATCGAGCCGATGTTGAACCAGAAGAAGATCTGCACCAGCACCGGGGTGCCCCGGAAGAACCAGATGTAGAACCAGCTGACCGACGAGACGATCGGGTTCACGGAGAGCCGCATCACTGCGAGGATCACGCCGAGGACGACGCCGATCACCATCGCGATTGCCGTCAGCTCGAGCGTGACGAGGATGCCCCGCAGAATCTCTGGATAGAAGAGGAACTGGCCGACGACGCTCCACTGCAGCCCCGGCGCCGTTGCGAAGGTGTAGATGACCGCCGCGGCAAACGCGAGCACCACGACCGCGGCGACCCAGCGCCACGGATGGCGTACCGGGATCGCCTTGATCGCGTCCGGTCGCTGCGCCGCGGGAAACGTCGGGTCGCTGATCGCGTCCGACCCGGTGCTCATCGCAGCAGGCTGAACCGGTCAGCGCCGGTGCTCGTGTGGCGTCCGATCAGTAGGACGGCACGCAGGTTGCGCCCACCGCGTTGTTGTCGTTGACGCTGACGGCAGCACTCGTGATCGCACCGTCCTGGACGCCCCACGAGGCGAGAACCTTCGAGTAGAAGTTGTTGTCGATGAGGTACTTGATCGCGTCTTCGACGGGTTGGTCGAGGCCGAGCGTCTTCACGATCGCGACGCCGTACGGGTAGACACTGCACGCGGTCCCGCCGATCTTGAGCTTGCCGGGCTCCAGCTTGACCTGGTAGTCGGCCACCGGCTGATCGGCCCAACCGAAGTCGGCGCGGCCCGAGAGCAGGGCGGCATTCGCCTCGGTCTGCGTGTCGAAGCTGTCCACGGTGATGTCCTGCTTTCCCGCGGCGGTGCAGTGGTCCGTGTCGCCCGTGATGCTGGCGCCACCCGGCTGCTTGCCCATGTAGCCCCACGCGTCGGCCTCCTCCGTCGTTCCCGCTTCGACCGCGACGGTATGGCCGCACATGTCGGCGGCCGTCGAGATGGTGGCGCCGCCCACCTTGACGAGCCACGCCTCACCCGCCTGGTAGTAGGTGATGAAGTCGATGCCCTTGGCCTCGCGAGCCGGAGTGGGCGAGTAGCTCGAGAAGCTCATCTGATACTTGGACGGGGACTCGAGGAGAGCCGGGATGATGTCGGAGAAGGTGACGTTGTTGATCGTGCAGGCGAGCCCGAGCACCTTGCAGACGTCCTTGGCGAGGTCGATGTCCCAACCGACGATGTTGCCGTTGAGGTCGACGAACTCGTTCGGGGCGTAGGACGCGTCGGTGGCGATCTGAATGGGCGCATCCGCCTTGATGGCGGCCGGCACCTCGGCTGCGATCGACGCCTGGGTCGACGGGACGGGCAGCGCCGAGCTCGCGGGTGTCGAACCGCCGCCACTCGATCCTCCGCAGGCCGCCAGGAGGGCAGCCGGGAGGAGAAGTGCGATTCCGGCGCGACGCGAGAGCTTGACCGTGCGACCCATGTGTGACCCCCAAAAAGCCGAGAACTGTGCGGGTGGCCAGCATTGTGGACTTTCACCTCATCGGTGTCCACAGACGCTCTCGAGAGGAACTCGTTCAGCCGGTGCTCGCGCACCACACGCAGATCCGCACCCGTTGGCCCATGCAGAAGGCGACAATGGCCGCTTGAAGCGGATCAGCCACTGGATCGGTGGCCAGGTGGTCGCGGGCACCTCCGGCAAGCAGGGCCCCGTCTTCAACCCGGCCACCGGCGAGCAGACGGGCCAGGTGGACCTCGCCTCCGCAGCGGAGGTCGACGCTGCGGTCGAAACCGCCGCCGGAGCGTTCCGTGAGTGGCGGGCGGCATCGCTCTCGCAGCGGACCACCGTGCTGTTCAGCTTCCGCGACCTGCTCGACCGTCACCGTGATGACCTCGCGGCGATCATCACGTCGGAGCACGGCAAGGTGCTGTCCGATGCGAAGGGAGAGGTTGCACGAGGCATCGAGAATGTCGAGTTCGCGTGCGGCGTGCCCCACCTGCTCAAGGGTGGATTCTCGGAGCAGCCGTCGCGCGGCGTCGACGTGTACTCGATCCGGCAGCCGCTCGGCGTGGTGGCCGGCATCACGCCCTTCAACTTCCCGGCCATGGTGCCGATGTGGATGTTCGCGAACGCGATCGCGTGCGGGAACACGTTCATCCTCAAGCCGAGCGAGAAGGACCCTTCGCCGTCGCTGTTCTTCGCCGATCTGTGGCGCCAGGCGGGGTTGCCGGACGGCGTCTTCTCGGTGGTGCAGGGCGCGCGCGAGGCAGTGGATCGCCTGCTCGATCATCCCGATGTCGCAGCTCTCTCGTTTGTCGGATCAACACCGGTGGCGAGGCACATCTACGAGACCGGAACACGCAACGGCAAGCGTGTCCAGGCCCTGGGCGGCGCCAAGAACCACATGGTGGTCCTGCCGGACGCGGACATTGAAGCAGCTGCCGACGCAGCCGTGTCCGCTGGATACGGCTCGGCCGGCGAGCGGTGCATGGCCATCTCGACGGTGGTCGCCGTCGGCGACATCGGTGAGCGCCTCGTGGAGGCGATCGCGGCGCGCATTCCCGCGGTCAAGGTTGGCGCCGGCGATGATCCGACCTCGGAGATGGGACCGCTGGTCACGCGCGAGCACCGAGACAAGGTGGCGGGCTACCTCGACGATCAGGCGCTCGGCGGGGCGCGCCTGGTGGTCGACGGACGGGGCAACACTCCGGACGGCAACGGGTTCTTCCTCGGTCCGTCGCTCGTGGACCGGGTTACGCCCGGCTCCAGGATCTACGACGATGAGATCTTCGGGCCGGTGCTCTCGGTGGTGCGCGTGGACACGTACGACGAGGCGATCCGGTTGGTTAATGACAATCAGTACGGAAACGGGGTGGCCATCTTCACCCGTGACGGCGGCGCCGCTCGCAAGTTCCAGTTCGAGGTACAGGTCGGCATGGTCGGAGTCAACGTGCCGATCCCGGTCCCGGTTGCGTACTACAGCTTTGGCGGGTGGAAGGCATCCCTGTTCGGTGATACGCATATGTATGGGCCCGACGGCATCCATTTCTACACGCGCACCAAGGTGGTCACCTCGCGATGGCCCGAGCCGGGACCGGGCAGGGTGGACCTCGCCTTTCCGACCAACGCCACCTGAGTGCCGTCAGGGTGCCCTGCTAGGCTTCAGCGACGATGACTGAATGGACGGGAGTACGGGACAAGCGCGTCCTCATCACGGGCGCCACTCGCGGCATCGGTCTCGCAGCGGCGCAGGCCCTGGCCCGGCGCGGGGCGCAACTGGCGATCGTCGCGAGGGATGACGCGCGTGGCGCCGAGGCAGTCCGGCTTATCGAAGGGGAGGGCGGATCAAAAGTCGACGTGCTCCACGCGGACCTGACGTCGCAGGCGTCGGTGCGCGCGCTTGCGGACGAGGCGCTCGAGCGTTACCCGCGGATCGAGGTGCTCATCAACAACGCGGGTGCGACCTTCACGACGCGTCAGCTCACCGTTGACGGCATCGAGCGCACCTGGGCGCTCAACCACCTTGCCCCGTTTCTGCTGACCACGTTGCTGCTCGACCGGCTCAAGGAGTCGGCCCCCGCTCGCATCATCACGACATCCTCCGATGCGCACAAGGGAAAGCTCATCCCGTTCGATGACCTGAACGCGGAGCACTCGTGGAAGGGCCGCGGTTTCACCCGCTACGGCGAGACGAAGCTGGCCAACATCATGTTCACTCGCGAGCTTGCGCGTCGTCTCGACGGCACCGGGGTCACCGCGTACACGTTCCATCCCGGGCTCGTGGCAACCGGGTTCAACCGCAACAACGGCGCGCTCATGACCACTGCGATGGTGATCATCTCTCCCTTCGCGCGCAGCCCCAGGAAGGCGGCGCAAACGCTCGTGTGGCTTGCCGATTCCCCGGATGTGTCCAAGCAGAGCGGCGGCTACTACGAGGATCGCGCGCTCGCGGTGTCGAGCCGCCAGGCCCAGGACCCGGCCCTCGCCCGCCGGCTCTGGGAGGTCAGCGAAGAACAGGTGCGCCCGAAGACGGCCGCCGGGACGTCGGCTTCCTGATCAGTGCCCGCCGAGGCGCCGGAACCAGGGCTTGCGGCGCCAGGCCAGCTCGCTCGAGAGGGTCTCGTTGCGGACCAGCTCGCTGTGCAGGACGGTGACCAGGTCGCGCTCGCGATGGACGGCCTCGTGCTGTTCGACGCCGCGCTGTGCGTGCTCCTCGACGGCGCGCCCACGCCACATGTCGACCTCGGCGGTGAGAACAGCCACCTGTGCGTCTCGTTCCTGGACGGCCTCGCGCAACTGGATGATGTCGACCAGATTGTCCATCGCCAGCAGCCGGAGGGCGCGGACCGTGTCGGGGCTATATGGCTCGTCGACGGACTCCGTCTGGAAGAGTGCCTCGGCGAGCCGCTGCTCGCTGCGACCCACGAGGTGGAGGGTCGGGACATCCTCCTCGACCTCGAGCGGCGGGGGCTCGGGTGCGGGGACGGGGTTCAGCGGAATCCCAATAGTCCCTTCGGGCAGGACTCGAACGGCCATGACGGGCGACCTCCTGGGAAGACGTGGAGTGAAACGACGAGAGTTCGCTCGGTGAAGGCTACAACGGATGCAGCCCGAGTGGCCGCCACACTAGGCTTCGGGCATGCCTGAGAACGACCTGGACACCTATTGCGCCGCCAACGAGCAGCGCCACGTGGACGAGCTCATCGAGTTCCTCCGCATCCCCAGTATCTCCGCCGATCCCGCGCACGCCGCCGATGTCCGGCGCAACGCCGAGTACCTCGCGGAGGCTGCCCGGAAGGCTGGATTCCACCACGCCGAGATCATCGAGACCGCGGGCCACCCGGCGGTCTACGCCGAGCGCCTCGTGGATCCGAAGCTGCCAACGGCGCTCATCTATGGACATCACGATGTGCAACCCGTCGACCCACTCAACGAGTGGCGCACGTCGCCGTTCGAGCCCGAGGTCCGCGACGGCAATCTCTATGGCCGCGGCGCGGTGGACGACAAGGGCCAGGTGTGGATGCACCTCAAGGCCGTGGAATCGGTACTCGCGGTGCGGGGCGAGCTCCCGCTCAACCTCAAGCTCATCGTCGAGGGAGAGGAGGAGTCAGGCTCGGTCCACTTCGAGGAGATCGTCGACGCCGAGCAGGCACGGCTCCGCGCCGACATCCTGGTGGTCTCGGATACGTCGATCGTCGCCCCCGGCATCCCGTCGCTCTGCACCGGGCTGCGCGGTCTCGCCGGTGTCCAGGTGCAGGTCCAGGGTCCGGCGCTCGATCTCCACTCGGGGCGGTTCGGCGGTGACGTCGCCAACCCCATCGCCTCGCTCGCCGAGATCCTTGCGTCGCTCCATGACCCCGTGACTCGCCGCGTCAGGGTCCCCGGGTTCTATGACGACGTGCGCGAGCCGTCCGCCGATGAGCGCGCGCTCTTCGCCAGCGTTCCGTTCGACGTCGACGAGTTCCGGGCCGAGGCAGGCGATGTGCCCGCGACGATTGGCGAGGCCGGCTGGACCGACCGCGAGCGACTGTGGGCCCGCCCGACGCTCGAGTTCAACGGCATCTGGGGTGGGTATTCCGGCCCCGGCCAGAAAACCATCATCCCGGCGACTGCCGGCGCCAAGATCACGTGCAGGCTGGTTCCGAACCAGGACCCGCAACACATCGCCGAACTGGTGCGTGATGCGGTGCTGGCGGCTGCGCCCATCGGAGTCACCGTCACTGCGAACGCCGTCGGTGGGGGCAGGCCGGTGGTCACGTCGATCGATCATCCCGCCGTCCAGGCCGCGTCACGAGCTATGGAGAGCGTCTTCGGCATCACGCCCGCGCTCACCCGCGAAGGGGGTTCGATCCCGCCGGTGGAGTCGTTTGCGCGGGTGATGGGACTGCAGGCGGTGCTCGTCGGCCTCGGCCTGCCCGATGATCAGATCCACGCCCCCAACGAGAAATTCACCCTCGACATGTACTTCAAGGGAATCCGCGTGCTCGGCCGCCTCTGGGACGAGCTCGCCGTGGCGCTGAGGACCTCATGAGCAGGATCGAAGCCATCACGGCGCTCGAGATCCTCGACTCGCGCGGTAACCCGACGCTGGAATGCGTGGTGACACTCAATGACGGTGCCGAGGGTCTGGCGCGGGTCCCGAGCGGGGCGAGCACCGGGGTGCACGAGGCAGTCGAGTTGCGCGATGGCGACCCGGCGCGATACGGCGGCAAGGGCGTCCTCAAGGCGCTCGCCAATGTCGAGGCCGTGATCGGTCCGGAGATGATCGGGTTCGACGTCACCGACCAGGCAGGACTCGACGCGAAGCTCTGCGAGCTTGACGGGACGCCGAACAAAGCCAAGCTCGGTGCCAACGCGATTCTCGCGGTGAGCCTCGCCTCGAGCCGTGCGGCCGCCGCCGCGTCCGGAGTCCCGCTCTATCGCCATCTCGGCGGGGAATCGGCGCACCTGCTGCCCGTGCCGCAGTTCAACGTGCTCAACGGCGGAGCGCACGCCCAGACGCGCGTCGACTTCCAGGAGTTCATGTTCCTGCCGATCGGCCTGCCGACCTTCCGTGAGGCGCTGCGGGCCGGGGCGGAGTGCTTCCACGCGCTTCGAAAGATCCTCCACGACCGCGGTCTCGGCACAGGGCAGGGCGACGAGGGCGGCTACGCTCCCGACCTCGATCACAACGAGGCCGCGATGGAATTGCTCATGGAGGCGATCGGCGCTGCGGGCTACGCTCCGGGGCGCGACGTCGCCATCGGGATCGATCCGGCGACGTCCGAGCTCTACAAGGACGGTCACTATGAGCTGCGCGGGGAGGGGATCACGCTCGACTCCGCCGGCCTCGTGGATCGCTGGGAAAGCTGGGTCGACAAGTACCCGATCGTGTCCCTGGAGGACGGGATGGCGGAGGACGACTGGGACGGCTGGAAGCTGCTGACGGATCGCCTTGGGGCTCGGGTGCAGCTGGTGGGGGACGACAACTTCGTCACCAACAGCGAGCGTTTGCAACGGGGAATCGACGCCGGTATCGCGAACTCGATCCTCATCAAGCTCAACCAGATCGGTACGGTGACCGAGACGCTCGCGACCATCGCGCTCGCAACCGCGCACAACTACTCGAGCGTGATCAGCCATCGCAGTGGCGAGACCGAGGACACATCAATTGCGGACCTCGCAGTTGCTGTCAATGCCGGCCAGATCAAGACGGGCGCGCCGTCGCGTTCGGAGCGGGTCGCCAAGTACAACCGGCTGCTGCGCATCGAGCACGAGCTCGGCGACGCCGCACAGTACGCCGGGACCGCGCCATTCTTCCGGACCGTCCCCCAGCCGGCCTGACCATGACCAGACGCGTCCATCCCTCGACCGCCGCTGCGCGAGCCGGGCTCGGCGTCGGCAACACGGCTGATGGCGCCGACCTGGTCGCGCCGCTGAGCCTCGCCTCGGTGCGTGCGTATCCGGACCTGGCGTCGGTTGACGAGGCCATGGAGGGGCGCGACGTGTACCGGCGCCACGGCGGCGGCAACCCGCAGCGCCTCGAGGAGGCGATGATCGCGCTCGAGACAATCCCGGGACGCGCCGTGCCGGTGGCGCGCGTGACCTCGAGCGGCCAGGCGGCGCTGCTCCTGGCGTCGACCCTGGTGGTGAGCCCGTCCCGCCCGCGGGTGGTGGTGGTGCGGCCCTGCTATGGAGGCACCGACTCGCTGCTATCGGGTCCGCTCGGCAATCTCGGCGTCCGCGTCTCGACAGTGGATCTCCCCGCAGACGGCAGCGGCGATCATGGCGAGCTGGTTGCCGCCGCACTCGGCCCCGACGTCGGGGCCGTCGTCGTGGACGTGATCACCAACCCGCTCATCGGGCTCACCGACGTTCCCGCCGTGGCGGCGGCGACCCACGTCGTGGGAGCAGCGCTCATCGCGGACTCAACCTTCGCCCCGCCATTCCTGTTCCAGCCGTTCGCTCACGGCGCGGACCTCGTGATCCACAGCCTCACCAAGCACCTCGCTGGACACAGCGACATCAGCGGCGGCGTCCTCCTCGTGGACAGCGCGCACGAGGCGAGCGACTGGCTCGAAGCCAATGCCAGGCTGCTCGGGGTCAATCTCTCGCCGTTCGACGCATGGCTGGCACTCCGAGGGCTGCGTACCGCGGGGCTGCGCATCGAACGCTGCAGCGAGAACGCAGCGGCACTCGCGGCCTTCTTCGCGGAGCGGCCCGAACTCCGGGCTGTGCACTACCCCGGCGTGAGCGACGCCGCGGCCGGAGCACTGGCCGAGCGGCTGTTGCCGCGTGGGCGTGGCCCGATGCTGAGCATTGATCTGCGCGGCGGCCGGACCGCTGCGGATGCGTTCATTCGAGGCCTTGAGGGGGTCCGGCTCGCACCGAGCCTCGGCGATGTCGCCACCACAGTGAGCTATCCGGCAAGCACCTCACACCGGGCGCTCAGCCCACAGCAGCGAGCCGCGCTGGGCATCAGCGACGGGCTCGTGCGGATCAGCGTCGGTATCGAGCACATCGATGACCTCAAGGCCGAATTCACCGCAGCACTCGTCGCTGCTGCTGCTGGTTGAAGATCGAGACCGACCCGGATCGCACCGACCCGGTACTCTAGGAGACATATGGCACACGTTCGTCTGGCAAATGGCGGCGACCTCTCCGTCAAGTTGACCGTCGAGGAGATCACCGCCAAGCTCAATGCTTCCGGCGGAGGGTCCGGGTTCGTCGAGCTTCCGGGTGAGGATGGGCCGTTTCTCGTTCGCCCGGAAGCGGTGATCGCAGTCATCGCCGATCAACGACGCGGTTCGGCCGGCTTTCGGGTGGCGCAGGGAGCCGAGGCCAGCTGATCGGCGTGACCACGCCGCAGCAACCGGCGCAGCCGGCGTTGACGCTCGTACCGAGGGCGATGGGGGAGACGATCACCGAACGCATCGGTAACACTCCGCTGCTGCGCATCCGTCTCTTCGAGGACGAGTGCCCGGACGTCGCGGTATTCGCCAAGGCCGAGTTCCTCAACCCCGGCGGGTCGGTGAAGGATCGCCCCGCACTGCGGATGATCGAGGATGGCGAAAGCTCGGGGCACCTCACGCGCGCACAGACGATCCTCGACAGCACGAGCGGGAATACCGGCATCGCGTACGCGATGATCGGTGCGGCCAAGGGCTATCGGGTGCGCCTGGTCATGCCCGGCAACGTCAGCGACGAACGCCGTCAGCTGGTGAGCGCGTACGGCGCCGAGGTCGAGTACAGCGACCCGCTCGAGGGGAGCGACGGCGCGATCCGGTTGGTTCGTGCCATTTATGACGAAAACCCCGACGCATATTTCATGCCGGATCAGTACAACAACGACGGCAACTGGCTCGCGCACTACGACGGGACTGGTGTCGAGATCTGGGAACAGACCCGCGGTACCGTGACCCACTTCATTGCCGCGCTGGGAACGAGCGGGACCTTCATGGGCGTCGCCCGGCGCCTGAAAGCGATGAATCCCGACGTGCAATGCATCAGCGTGCAGCCCGCCGAGCCGTGGCACGGCCTCGAGGGCCTCAAGCACATGGAGACCTCGATCGTGCCCGGGATCTACGATCCGTCACTCGCCGATGAGGACATCGGTGTCGAGACCGAGCCGGCGTATGACCTCGCGCGTGAACTTGCGCGCACCGAGGGCGTCCTCGCCGGGCACTCGAGTGGTGCGGCGCTCTGGGCGTGCGGCGAGATCGCTCGCCGCATCGGACGTGGGGTCATCGTCACCGTGTTGCCCGACGGTGGGGATCGGTATCTCTCCACCGGGCTGTACCGGCGAGCGGGGCGATGAACCTCCGCTTTGGGACCATCGCGCCCGCGGCCGAGCAGCGGGTCCGCGACCTGGCCGTGGCCGCTTATCCGAATGAGGGATGCGGCGTGCTGCTGGGACGGCGCGATGGGACGCGCATGGTCATCGTCGATGTCACGTCCGCTCGCAACATGTGGACGGATCGTTCTGCGGATCGTTACGACCTCGACCCGGTCGACTTCATGAAGGCTGATCGCGACGCCCGTTCGCGGGGCCTCGATGTCGCGGGCATCTGGCACAGCCACCCCGATCACCCAGCACAACCGTCGCAGTTCGATGCCGACCACGCCTGGGTCGACTACGTTTACATCATCTGCCGCACCACGGCCGCCGGAGCCGACGACGTCAACGCCTTCGCGCTCGAGGACGAAGGCGCCCCGTTCGCGCAGATCTCGCTGGACATCTCGCCGGTACCAGGCGGGATCAAATGAGCCCGGCCGGCGCCACTCGCCGGCGCCGTCGCGAGGAAGGGGATCCGATCGCGCCCGCCGTGGGCGTCGTGGCCATCGTTGGCCGTCCCAACGTCGGCAAGTCGACGCTGTTCAACCGGCTCACCGGAACACGGCGCGCGATCGTCGACGCCTTTGCCGGGCTGACCCGAGACCGTCTGTATGGCGTGGTGGAGTGGGGCGGGAAGCGATTCACGGTCGTCGACACAGCGGGACTCGATGTGCCCCTGCCACGCGACGCCGCCCCCGACATCGCCGCGTTGACGCGGGCGACCCGTGAACAGGCCCAGATGGCGATCACCGAAGCCGACGTCTGCTGTTTCATGGTCGACGTTCGCGACGGCGTGACCGCGCTCGACGAGGAGATCGCGCAGACGCTGCGTCGCGGGGGCCGGCCCGTGATCCTGGTGGGCAACAAGGCAGACAGCCAGGTCGATCGATACCGAGCGGACGAGCTGTACCGGCTCGGACTCGGTGATCCGATCCTCATCTCTGCGCTGCAGGGGACCGATACCGGCGATCTGCTCGATCGCTTTGTTGCCGATCTCCCGGAGAACGGCGCCGCCGGGACAGAGCCAGCTGCGGGCGAGGTGAGCGTCGCCATCATCGGCCGGCCCAACACCGGGAAATCGTCGTTGCTCAACGGGTTGGTGGGCTCGGAGCGCGCGCTCGTCTCACCGGTTGCGGGGACGACGCGCGACGTCGTCGACACCGTCGTCTCGCTCGACGGGCGCAAGATCCGCCTCGTCGACACCGCTGGAATCCGCCGACGTGGCATCGTCACCGAGAACGTCGAGCGTTACAGCCTGCTCCGCTCGCTTCGAGCGTTGCAGCGCAGCGATATCGGCCTGCTGGTCATCGATGCGTCCGAGGGCGCGAGCGCCCAGGACCGGCACATCGCGGGGTACGCCGTCGAGGCAGGTGCCGGACTTGTGGTCGCGGCCAACAAGTGGGACCTCGTGAAGCACGAGGACCGCGTTGACGCGGGATTCCTCAAGAAGCTGCAGGAGTCGTTCTCGTTTGTTCCCGGGGTGCCGGTGCTGACCCTGTCAGCGACCGAGCATCGCAATCTCAAGCGGGTCATGCCGGCGGTGCTCGCGGTTGCCGACGCGCGAGCCGTCCACATACCGACGCCGGCGTTGAACAATCTGATTCGCAACGCGATGGATGAGCACCCGCCGCGCACGCACAAGGGGCGCCGGCTCAAGGTCCTCTACGCGACCCAGGCGCGCAGCCCGGTGCCGACCATCGTGCTCTTCGTCAACGATCCCGAACTGATGCACTTCGCGTACCAGCGCTATCTGGAGAATCGCATCCGCGCCGTGTTCGGGTTTGCGGGGGTGCGCTTGCGGATCGTGACCCGGCACCGCGACGAGAGCGACGACTGAGGCATTCTCGTCCTGGTTGCCCCGGCCGCGTTAGAGTCGCTAGGCGCGCCTCGGGGAGTAGCTCAGATGGTTAGAGTACTGGTCTGGGGGACCAGGGGTCGCA
>PKYW01000070.1 GCA_003132805.1 Candidatus Dormiibacterota bacterium
CAGGTGACCATCGGGCCGCTCTTCGGGATGATGAGCTCCTGCCGTTACGAGCCCACCTGCTCGCACTACGGCTACGAGGCGATTCAGCGTTTCGGAGCTCGGCGCGGCTGGTGGCTTGCGGTCCGTCGCATCTCCCGCTGTCACCCGTTCCATGAGGGCGGCATCGACCCGGTGCCCGAGACGTACATCAGCTGGCGAGCGGCACGNNAGCGCCGCATGATCGCCGCAACCACGACGACATCGTCGGGCGGTTTCAATCCGCTCTCGATCTTCTCGATCCTGCAGTATCCATTCATCTGGGTCCTTCAGGAGCTCGTCAAGGCGTTCACCGCCGTCGGGCCGCTGAAGTTCATCGGGGCGTTCGGATTGAGCGTCATGGTGCTCACCATCGCGATTCGCGCCGTGCTGTTCCCCGTCTTCGGGTGGCAGCTGCGCACCTCACGGCGCATTCAGGCCGAGCAACGCCTGGTCGCTCCGCAGCTCCAGGAGCTGCGCAAGAAGTACANNCTGAGCCAGGAGATGAACGCGCTCTACAAGGAGCACGGCATCAGCCCGTTCTCGAGCCTCACAGGTTGCATTCCCGCGCTGGTGCAGATGCCGGTGCTCATCGGGCTCTATCAGTCGATCCGGCATTTCACCAACCCCGGCGTCCTCGCCTCGACCGACAAGGGATTTCTCTGGATTCACGACGTGACCCAGTCCGTTCAACAGGCGTGCTGCAGTGGGCATAACGGGCTGGCGGGTTTGCTCACGTCGCCGCAACTGCTGATCCTGCCGCTGATTGCCGGCGCCTTCACCTTTGCGCAGTCGCGGATGATGATGCCGCCGCCGCGTCCGGACATGTCCGACCAGGAACGTTCGATGGCGGGCGTCACCAAGCAGATGTCGTTCATCTTCCCGGTGATGATCTTCATCTTCAGCTTCCTGTTCCCGCAGGGACTGGCGATCTACTGGGCCACCGGCACCATGTTCATGGTCGCGCAGCAGTATCACCTGCTCGGCTGGAACGGCCTGGCGGTCCCCTCCTGGTTCCCGGGCGCCAATCGGGTTACGGCGCTGACCATTCCCCGCACACCGGTCAAGACCGGCGCGGGCGCGGGCGTCGGCAAGAAAACGACAATTGTGGTCGCACCTGGCAAGAACGGGACGCGCAACGGGACCAAGCCGGCGAGCGCCAACGGCACGAAGACCGAGACCTCTGAGGAAGAGCCTCCGGTCCGATCCCAGAGCGCCACCGCGCGCACGATGGCGCGACCAAACAGACCGAATAGACGGAGGCGGCGCCGCTGAGCGCGGCGTCTTGGGAGAAGTGGTGAGCGAGAGCAGGGTTACCGCGGTCGAGGCAGAGACCGAGGATGGGGTCGAGGCGCGCGGCGCGACCATCGAGGAGGCTGTCAGCGTCGCGCTCGGGCAGCTCGGGGCCAACCGCGAGCAGGTGGAGGTGCAGGTCCTCTCGCCGGAGAGCAGGTCGCTTCCGGGTGAGCGCCTGTCGACAGGTGAGCGACGCGTGCGTGTCTACCGGATCGACGAGCACGCCGCGAACGCGCGGGCGCTCCTCGAGGAGCTGCTGACGCGGATGGAAGTGCCCTGCNNATCGGGTGGCGTGGCGAGACGCTCCGCTCACTGCAGACCGCGCTCAACCTCATGCTCGGCGAAGAGGGTGTGGAGACGCGCCGGGTCATTCTCGACGTGGAGCGTTACCGCGCCCGCCGCGAAGACCAGGTGCGCGAGCTCGCGCTTCGCCTCGCGCTCCGCGTCAAGAGCACCGGGGAGCCCTACACGCTCGATCCGATGCACGCCTACGAGCGCCGGGTCATTCACATGACCCTCGCCGACGACCCTGACGTGACCACCGAAAGCACCGGCAGGGAGCCGGCGCGCAAGGTGGTCATCAATCCGACCGGTCCCGCGCAGGGCGGACCGCCGGAGCGCTTTGAGGGAGCCCGTCAGGGCCGGTCATCCGGGCGGTCGTACTGACCGAATTCGGCGTCACATCGCTGTCCGGCGGGACGAGGCTGACAGCCGTCCCGCTCCCCGGCCGAGCCTCGGTGGCGATCGCATTCATGGTTGCCGTGGGATCGCGCTACGAGACGGAATCGGAAAGCGGGATCAGCCACTTCGTCGAGCACATGGTGTTCAAGGGTGGCAAGCGGTTTCCCACCGCCCGCGACGTCAGCGAGGCCATCGAGGGCGTTGGCGGCGTGCTCAATGCCGCCACCGATCGTGAGGCGACCGTCTTCTGGACCCGCGTGCCGATCGCGAAGCTCGGGCTCGCGGTTTCGGTGCTCAGCGACATGCTCCTCACCCCCGCGCTGGACCCCGACGAGGTGGTCAAGGAACGTCAGGTGGTGATCGAAGAGCTGCGCATGTACCAGGACAACCCGCAGGACTACGTGCAGATCGCATTCGACGCGCTGATGTGGCCGGACCACCCGCTCGGCTGGGATGTCGCGGGCCGCGAGGAAACCGTGCTCTCCTTCACGGCCGACGACTGCCGCCGCCACCTCGATGCCCACCTGCTGCCGTCGACGCTCGTGGTGAGCATCGCCGGTGGGTTCGAGACCGAGGACGCGATGACGCTGATCGACGATGCGCTGGCGCCGTGGGCCACCGGTCGAAAGGGCCAGCCCGCTCCGCCCGCGCACGCAACGCCGGCTTCGGGCTCGCCACTCCGGGTCATCCGGCGCAGTGCAGAGCAGGCCAACCTGCTCGTGGGCGCACGGGCCCCTTCATACAACGACCCCGATCGCCACGTGGCCGAGATTCTCAACGTGATTCTCGGTGAGGGCATGTCGAGCCGTCTCTTCCTCGAGCTTCGTGAACGCCGCGGCCTCGTCTACGACGTGCACTCGTTCATGAGCCGCATGGCGGACACGGGCGTGCTCGGGATCGGCCTTGCATGCGAGCCGCGTCAGGCGGCGACGGCGCTCGAGGCCGCCGTTGTCGAGTTGCGCAAGCTCGCCGAGGAACCCGTTGGCGATGCTGAGCTCACCAAGGCACGCGAGTACGCGAAAGGGCGGCTCTTGCTCCAGCTCGAGAGCACGTCGGCGCTCTGCGAGTATGCGGGCCAGCAACTCCTGCTCCAGGGCAAGATCGTCGAACCCGAGGAGCTGGTGGCGCGGCTGGAGTCGGTGGACGCCGCGCAGGTCACCGAGCTTGCTGGCCGTGTGCTCGGCGCCGGGCTCCGTGCCGCGGTGGTGGGACCGTTTCGCAGCGAGTCCCGCTTTGAGAAAGCGATCGCGGTCTGATGTCCAAGTGTCAGACTTGCGCGCCGTGAGCGTCGAACGAACCCTCGTCCTGGTCAAGCCCGATGGCGTGCAACGCCGTCTCGTCGGCGAGGTGATCACACGTTTCGAGCGCCGTGGCCTGCATCTGGTCGCGCTCAAGCTGATGCGCATCGATCGCGTGCTCGCCGAACGCCATTACGCGGAGCACCAGGGCAAGCCGTTCTTCGCTGGGCTCGTCGAATTCATCACCTCGGCGCCGGTCGTTGCGATGGTCTGGGAGGGCGACGATGCGGTCGCGCAGGTGCGCTCCATGATGGGCGCCACCAACCCCTCGGCAGCCGCGCCGGGGAGCATTCGCGGCGACCTTGCGGTCAGTATTGGCAATAACGTGGTGCACGGCAGCGATTCGCCGGGTCGTGGTGCGGAGGAGGTCGCGCTCTTCTTCGAGCCCGCTGAGCTCGTCGAGTGGAGTGGTGTCGACGCAACCTGGGTAAACGGCTGAGCCGACCGGCTCGCCGCAGCGGGACGAGCTTGGAACGGCGCCCTTAGTCGAGAGGGTCGGTGCTGACCTGCTCGGTGCGCGCCGCTGCCAGTCTGCGCATCCTGCGTCGTCTCCAGCGCCACGATTCGAACCCGGCAATCACGAGGGCCGGCAGCGCGACCGCCGCGCTGGTGACGGGTTCCAGCGAGGGCCCAGCGCCGAGTCCTCCGAAATGATCGAGCGGCCAGATGCGCAGGATCGCTTTCGCGAGGATGTTCTTGCGCGGGACGAAGCCGAACACTCGCGAGTCGCTCGAGAAGTTGCGGTTGTCGCCCATCACGAAATAATCGCCGGCCGGGATGGTGACGGGCTGCGGGGTCGAGGTTGCCATCCCGGTTGACGTGCAGCAGTACTTGAGCGTCGTCCACGCCTGCGGCAGGAACGGCTCTTTCAACACCTGGAACGGCCCCTTTCCGTCCGGCTTGATGAGCACCTCGGTGGGGTTGTGATCCCCATCGATCTCGATTACGTCGCCCGGAAGCCCGATCACCCGCTTGATGAAGTCCTGGGAGGGATCCGCCGGCGGGATGAGGATGACGATGTCACCGCGCTGGGGATTGCCACCGAAGTCGTAGGAGATCTTGCTGGCGAGGAGCAGGTCCTGGTTGATCAGCGTGTTTTGCATGCTCTCGCCATCGACGCGAACGGTCTGGAGCGCAAACGCGATCGCCACGTACAGGATCACCGCGATGAGCAGCACCTCGATGGTGTCTCGGAGCCATGATCCTCGCCACCAGGGACTTCTCGTGGTCGTCGCTTCCGGGGGAGGGAGTACCTGAGCCACTCGGGCCGATTATGAGGGGAACCACGGAGGACACCACTTCTGTGGCCGGGACGCGCTGCTCCATCATGGGTCTGTGACAACGGGGGTTCGTCGCCTCACCGCGGTGCTGATCGCGATATTCGCGGCGCTGGTGATCCCGCTCGCTGCCTCGGCACATGCGCTCCTGGTCGCGTCGTCGCCCCCCGCCGGCTCCCATCTCGGCACGACCCCCGGGGCGGTGACGCTTGAATTCGATCAGCCCCTCAACGCCGCGCTGTCCCTTGCCTCGGTGATCGATCCGACCGGGCGCGTGTGGCCCGGTCAGATTGACAGCGCCCAGGAGATCCGGATACCGCTGGCAACCAACGCCGACGGCGTCTACAAGGTCGACTGGACGACGGTGAGCGCCATCGACGGCCACCACGTGTCAAGCAGCTTCACCTTCGACGTCGGTGTCGCGGGACCGGACTCGACGGTGGCGGCGGCGAACTCGGTTCCGGGTCCGGCCCCGTCCGACATCGCGATCGGAGCGGTCAAGTGGATTGAGGCGCTTGCGCTGCTCTTCCTGGCGGGGCAACTCCTCATCAGCCGGCTCGCACGCCGCCCGCCGCCACTTGCGTGGGTCAACCCCGGGTTCCGCGCGTCGAGCATCGCGCTCTCAGCCGGGCTGGTGGCCGTCTGGGCGGAGGCGACGGTCGGCTCAGGCGGGCACAGCCTCAGCGCGTACCTGGCGTTCTTCAACGGGCTCTCCGGAGCCGCCCTGATCGCCCGCCTCGGATTCGAGGTGCTGACCGTGGTTGCTGTGGTCCTGCGCTCGAAGACGGTGCCGATATGGCTTGCGGGAGCGCTGGTGATGCTCGCGGCCGGCGGTCACGCCTCAGGCGTGAATCCCGTCTGGTACGGAATCGGCCTCGACGCGGTCCACCTGCTTGCGGCGGGGCTCTGGGCGGGCGGCATCGCGGCGCTCGCGCTGGTGCATCCTCCAGGCGGCTGGCGGTCCAGCGAAGGGCGCGTGCTGCTCGCGAGGTTCACACCGGTCGCGCTAGCGGCATTCGGCGTCACGGTGGTCGCGGGCGGGCTGGAGGCGATCACCCAGCTCGGGTCAATCCAGGCTCTGTTCGGCACCGCATACGGACGCGTGCTGCTCGTGAAGATGGCCCTGGTCGCGCTGATGCTGCCGCTGTCTGCAATGGCATGGCGTCTCAAACGGCCGCACCTGCGCATCGAAGCGGCCCTCGCCGTCGGCGTCATCGCCGCGGCAGCGCTGCTCTCGTCCTTTCCGACACCGCCGACGGCTGCCGCGCGGCAGACGGCCGAGGACGCTGCGGCGACGCCGAATGCCGGCCTTCCAACTGGTGACGAGCTCACCATGGCGGGGGCCGCGGGGACCGTCCTCGTCGGCTTGAGCCTCTCCCCGGGACTGCCGGGGGTGAATCGCGCCACCGTCTATCTCCTCCCGGCCTCGGGAACCGCTGCGGCACAGGGACTCGCCGCGAATATCGCGGTGAACGGTGTCTACAAGGCGCTGACGCCATGCGGTGACACGTGCCGGTCCGCGGACATCGACATCAAGCAGGGCGACGCCGTGTGGGTCGATGTGTTGAACTCCGGCGGCGGCGAGGCGCAGTTCACGATCCCCGCGCTCCCCGCCCCCTCCGGCGACGCCCTGCTCAAGCAGCTCGAAACGGCGATGACGGGCCTCACGGCATTTCAGGTCAGCGAGGTCCTCAGTACGGGCTCCGGGGTCTGGCACAACACGTTCTCGGCGGACGCACCCGACCGTTCGGAGTGGGTCGTCAATCAGACGAGCCGGACCGTCTGGATCGGGAGCACCTTCTACACGCAGGAGGCGCCGGGTCAGCCCTGGCACCAGGAGCAATCCACAACCAAGAACAGCGTGTTGTCGTCATACGCGTGGGACTACTACAGACCGCTCACGAATGCGCACGTGATCGGGCAGGAGACGCTCAACGGTGTCCCCACGACGATGGTCGCCAGCTTCGGGAATGCCATCGCAACGCCGATCTGGTTCACCTTCTGGATCGACGACTCCGGGCGCGTTCGCCAGGTGGCGATGGACGCGCCGGAGCACTTCATGACCGACACCTACACGAGCTACAACAAACCGGTGGAGATCGCCGCACCGACCGGGTGAGTGCACCGTGCGGGATCCCGCCCCACGCTGCCAGAATGTGAGCGAACCACGACTGCGGACCAGGTTCATACACGAGGCATGAGATGGCGCTCCTGACCCAGACCCCCTACAAGGCAAGGACGTTCGACCTCTCCGGACTGACGGGCATCTCTGACAACACCCTCGAAGTCCACTTCGGACTTTATGCCGGTTATGTCAAAAACACGAACCTCCTCAACGAGCAGCTGGTCACGATGCAGCAGGCGGGCCAAGGGCTTTCATCGAACCCGGCGTACTCGGAGATCACGCGGCGACTCGGCTTCGAGTACAACGGAATGGTCCTGCACGAGTGGTATTTCGGAAATCTCACCAAGGCCAGTGGTGGCGGCATCTCGTCGTCGTCCGCGCTGGGCCGCGCGCTCGGCGAGTCGTTCGGCGACATCGAGACATGGCGCAAGGACTTCACCGCAATCGGTGGGATGCGCGGTGTCGGCTGGGCTGTGACCTTCCTTGACACTGCCACCGGACGGTTGAGCAACCACTGGATCACGCTGCACGAGGACGGCAACATCGCCGGCTTCAGGCCGATCGTGGTCATGGATGTCTGGGAGCACGCATTCTTGCTCGACTACAAGCCGGCCGATCGTCCGAAGTACATCGAGGCCTTCCTCGCCAACTTCGACGCCGATGCGGCCGAGGCGCGTCTCACCGGGGCAGCCGACCGACCCGTCGGCTGAGACCTGATCCGGGGTGTCCTAGAGCGGCGGTCCGCCGAGCTTGCGGTAGAGCGCGTCCAGGTCGTCGTCCTCGGCCCAGTCGATGACGATCCTGCCACCGCCACCCTTGCGGCGCTGGAGGCGGACCGGCACGCCGAGTGCCTGCTCGAGTCCCCGTCGCAGCGCGACATCGTCAGGGGTTGCCTCCTCCGGGGTCGGCGCGGCATGCGGCCGTGCCCTCGTGGACGCCCGCGTGAGCCGCTCCTGGACCGCGCGTTCCGTATCGCGGACATTCAGCCCATCAGCGATCACGAGCGCGGCCACGGCCTCCTGATCTGCCGCGAGCGGCAGGACGAGCAGTGCCCGTGCGTGCGAAGCAGTCAGCCGCGCGTCTGCGACTGCCTCCTGGACGGGAGCCGGCAGGTCGAGGAGGCGGATCGCGTTCGAGATGCCCGAACGGCTGCGTCCCAGCCGCAGCGCGATGGCCTCGTGGGTGAGACCGAAGGCGTCTGAGAGGCGTGCGTACGCGGCCGCCTCTTCCATCGGATTCAAATCGGTTCGAAGCAGGTTCTCAGTGAGCGCCAGCTCGAGCTGGTGGCGGCTCGACTCCGCTGCGGGGCGGACGATCGCTGGGATGCTCGACACCCCGGCCAGCTGAGCCGCCCGCAAACGGCGCTCGCCGGCCACGAGGCTGTACGTATCGCCTTCGCGCTGGACCACGATGGGATGCAGCAGCCCGTGCAGTCGTATCGAATCGCCGAGCGCCGCCAGGGCGTCGGGCTCGAAGGCACGGCGGGGTTGTTCGGGGTTCGGGGTGACCGTTCGCGGGTCCAGGCTGATCAGTGGCGACCCTTCCTCGGCCTCAGCCTCGTTGGTGAGGAGCGCATCGAGGCCCCGGCCGAGGCCGCGCCGCCGGAACGAGCGGGGCGGGGACAGATCGGTCACGCGGGGCTCGGCATGCTCGCACCGGTCAGCACCGCGCCGCCGCGGATGCGCGCATCGAGGTTCGCGCTGAGTTCCCGGTAGGCGATGGCACCGCGACAGGTGGGGTCGTAGAGGGTGATCGGCATGCCGTGGCTCGGCGCCTCGCTCAGGCGAACGTTGCGGGGGATGAGCGGGGTGAGCAACTGGTCGCCGAAGCGGGCCCGAACCTCGTCGACCACCTGGTGGGCGAGCGCAAGCCGGGCATCGAAGAGGGTCATGACGATGCCGGCGATCTCCAGGTTGGGATTGAGTTCCTTCCGGAGCAGCGCAAGGGTGTGCATGAGCAAACCCAGCCCCTCGAGGGCATAGAACTCGCACTGGATCGGGATGAGCAGGGCATCGGCCGCCACCACCGCGTTGATGGCCAGGAGACCAAGGCTGGGTGGCGAATCAATCAGGACATAGTCGTCGTCGGATGTCAGCGCCTCGAGGGCGTACTGGAGGCGGCGCTCCCGGCGCGCGAGATCGACCAATTCGATCTCAGAGCCTGCCAGTGCGATATCCGACGGGACGACGTCGAGGCCGGGGACCGCCGTGTGCAGCCGTGCTTCGGCGAGCGACCTTCCCATGACGATGACGTCGTAGATGCTGGTCTCCACGCGAGCACGATCCACGCCCAGCCCGGAGGTGGCGTTGGCCTGGGGGTCGATGTCGATCAGAAGCACCTTGCGGCCCATCTCGGCGAGCGCAGCGCCCACGCTGACGGCCGTGGTGGTCTTTCCGACACCGCCCTTCTGGTTGGCGACCGCGAGAATGCTAGGTGGCACGGTTAGCGGCTGATTATGGCTGGATCGTCCTGGCCACCAGCGGGACACTGAGTTATCCCGGGTTTCCCCAGGCCAGGCACCGGCCTCCGGCGCCGTTCCCGAGTTGAAGATCCCATCATTGGGCCCCGGGCTGTGGAAAACTCCCAGAGGTCGATCTCGGGCGTGATCGCGATGTTCCGCACACAACTTGACGGTGAAACAGCAACCCGGCTAACGTGCGCCTCGTGGACGTTCAGAACGACCTGTCGGTTGGGTTCCTCCTCGGCCTCCTCGTTGGCGAGGGCCACTTCGGCGGTGATGGCCGGCAGCCCCAGGTCACCCTGCGGATGCACGTCCGCCACGAGGAGATGTTCGAGTGGCTGAAAAGGACGTATCCCGGCAGTGCCCTCTACGGTCCCTATCACCATGGCGGCCGTTCCTACTACCAGTGGTCGGCCCGCGGGAGGTATCTCCGAGAGCAGCTTGCTCCGCTCGTGCAGCGCCACCGCGAACTCCTCGACGCGTATACGGCGGCGCGGTTCGACACCATGTGTGAGCGGTACTCGATCGATCTGAGCGGCCCCGCCATAGCGTCGGGCCCCTGAGCGCACCCCGCTACAATCCGGGGGCGATGCTGGCTCCCTCCGCGCACACCTGGCGCCTTCTCTCCGCCGCCCCGCCACGCGAGGTGTTCGCGATCATGGAGCAGATGATCGGCACGCCGCCGTATCGCTTCGAGGTCATGGGCACCAGCGAGGCGCGAATCGTCGAGCATCGCCGCCGCGGTCTGTTCGGGCAGTGGGGTCGCCCGAAGATACGCATCCGCTGGGTTCGGTGCCGTGCCATCACGAGTACCGAGGGAACCCAGGTCGAGATCGAGGCCAGTTCGGGCGGCGGCTTGATCTCCAAGGCGATGGGCAAGGCCGATCGCGGCCCGAGCACGCGGGCGCTCCAGGTGGTCCGGCTGCTCACCGCCGGCGCGGCGGACTCGCGCACCGTCTACCGGGACCGCCGCATCCCGCCCGGTCCGGTGACGCTGGTCGCCTCCTGGGCTGGAACGCCATATCGCCTGTTCGCCGAGCCCCGGCACGATGCACCGCGTGGCCGCGAGATCCTCACCGCCTCCGAAGTCGTGGCGCTCGATGAGCGCAGCGGTCAGTTCGTGAAGGTCCGCGTTGCCGGCGCCGACGAGGGCTGGGTCGAGAGCGATCAGATCGTCCCGTCGCCGGCCGTCTCGAGACGTGCGGCACAGGTCGAGACGGCGCGTTTCACCTAATGAAGCCGGTGATTGGCTCAGGCCGCGGCTGGGCCGCGGTTAGCGCAAATGCGTGGAGAGACCGCCGAGTGCGACGGTTTGCGCCTCTCTCCGAGTGGTGACCAGGCTCCCTGCGGTCAGCTCTCCACCACTGCGCTGGTCGGGAAGGAGGGTGTACTCGAAGAATCTGTCATGGGCTAGGTTCCTCCTTTTGCCTGAGTGCCACGGCACCGCGTCCGCATGCGTCGTTTTTAAGGCGGGGCGGGTCCGGGCCGAGAGACGCTCCCCAAGTGTATCCCGGTTCGGGCGCCTGGCGTGACCGACTCGGACCGGATGCCCAGACGTCCGATTGACCTGAGCCTCGGCGCCTCAGTCCACACCTCCGACGGACACCACGTCGGAACGCTGGAACGGGTTGTCGTCGATGCCGAGAGTTGGGATCCCCACGCCCTGATCGTGCGTGAGACCAACCGGTTCTCGGGGCGGAGCTTCGCACCGGGGGCCGGGATGATGGTTGCGGAGGTGATCGTGCCGCTCGGCGCTATCGCCGAAGCCGGACCCGATCGCATCCAGCTCAAGCTCGACCGGCGCGCGACCCGTGCCCTGCCTCCCTATCTCAGCTATCAGTACAAGCCCCTTGAACGTGGTGACGGTCTGCGCTTCGCCGCAGCGCTCGCCGGCGGCTCCCTCGGCGTGGGTCCGATGTTTCCATTGCTGGCAGAAACTGCCGACAAAGCCGACGGGGACATCGAGATCCGGCGAGGCGAGAACGTGATGATCGGGCACGGCGGCGAGAAGCTCGGGACTGTACGGGACGTGCTCTTCGACGATGGCGAGCTCGTCGGAGTTGTGGTGCGCGCCAACGGGTTCTTCGGCCACGACATGGTGGTGCAGATCCGTTTCCTGGATCGGAGCGACGACATGGCGCTCTTCGTGCGCATGACCCAGGAGGACGTCAAGCACCTCGCAGAGGCACACCCCGAGACCTGAGTCTCAGCCGGCGATCAGAGCGGCAGGCGGCCCATGAAGCCCGTGTCGCGAGGGTGCCAGAAGCCGATCCGCTCCTCGCCGAGGCGCCAGCAGAGATAGACCGGCTCCTCGTCGCGGACCGCCGCAAAATCGACGAGCCCGGTATCGGGATCACGCAGGATCACACCGAGCTGTTCGATCTCCATCGCAAGCCGCTGCGCCTCGTGGAACGGTCCCGAAGCCTTTATCGCCGCAGCGGCCGAGCCGTTGGACGCTACCGCCGTGTACTCGTGTTCTGCCGTCTCCTCGACCGCCGCGCGCTGCGCGGCCACCAGCGCGGTGAGCAACTCCGTGAGCCGGGGCAGCAGCTCGGTCGCCTCGTCGTGCGTGAAGACCCGCTCCATTCAGCACACGATGCCAGAGACTTACGCCGGCGTCGAGATCAGTAGATGCCGAGCTCGAGCTGAGCCTCTTCCGAGGCCATCGTCCGCGGGTCCCAGGGTGGTGCCCACACCAGGTTGATGTGCACGTCACGCACGCCGGGGAGTGGCGCGCAGACGGCGTGCGCCTGGGTTTCGATGATCGGTCCCATTGGGCAGTACGGGGTCGTCAGCGTCATGTCGATGGTGAGCAGCCCGTCATCGTCGATGTTGGTGCCGTAGATGAGGCCGAGCGAGACGATGTCGATGCCGATCTCCGGGTCGTACACCTCGCTGAGCGCCGCCCGAATCAGGGCGTCAGAGGCTTTGGCCTCCTTCTGGCCCGAGGCCGGCTCGGCCGTCGAAAGCGGTTCGGTTGTGCTCATTTCTCGGTCCTTGTTGCTGAAGCCGGCGCGGCGGCGGTTGCGGAGAGCCCCTCGAGGAGCGCGTTCCAGACGAGCGTTGCGCACTTGACCCGGACCGGGTACGCACGCACGCCACGGAGGGCCTCGAGGTCGCCGATGTCGTCGCCGTCCGGCGATGGCGAGCCATCGCCGGTCAGCATCGCGCGGAAGCGCTCAGCAAGCGACGCCGCTCCTTCCACGCTCATCCCGGTTACCGCCTCGCAGAGCATGCTGGCCGACGCCTGGCTGATCGAGCATCCGCGACCGATGAAGCCGATCGCCGCGACGGTCCCGTTGTCGAGCCGGTAGCTGAGGTCGATCTCGTCGCCGCAGAGCGGGTTGTTCGCCTCGATGACACGGTCCGCAGGATCGACCGAATGATGGTGGCGGGGATTGCGGTAGTGGTCGAGGATGATCTCGCGGTAGAGGTCGTCATCGACGGGCGCGGAACCGAGGGCCATACAACCATCGTAGTCCAACGGTTCGCGCCCAAAACCTGAGAATGGAGCACATGGCTCGCATCGACGTCCTCGCGCGCACTGGAAAGCGAAGGGCCGACCCCGCGTTCTGGCTGCTGGTTGGCCAGCTGATCATGTTCACGGGCGTCGCCGCGGTGTTTCCCATCGCGCCGCTGTACGTCGCCCACCGCGGGGGCAACTCTGTTGCGGTGGCCATCTTCATCGCCGGGCCGCTCGTGGCCAACACGCTCGTTCAAGTGCCGGCGGGTCGCCTCTGCGATCGCTGGGGCCGCAAGCCGTTTCTCATCGGTCCGCGACTCGTCTACGCGGTCCTCTCCTTATTCCTGTTCTTCAACATCGGGACCCTCCCGGTGCTCACCGCGATCCGTATCGTGATGGGCGCCTGCGCCGGGGCCTACGTGCCGGCGCTGCGCGCGGCGCTCACCGACCTCAGCGCCCCTGAGCAGCGCGCGCAGCGCTTCTCGCAGCTCCAGGCGTACGAGATGGTGGGTCTGCTTGTCGGCCCGCTGGTTGGCGGCGCAGCCGCGCTCTGGCGCGATTCAGCGGTCTTCGGGATCACTGGTCTCTCCATGTTCATCGGCCTCGGACCGATGCTCCGGGTGCCCGAGACGCGCGCCGAGCACACGACCACGGTGGTCACCAAGGGGCGTTTCCGCTGGTGGCGTATCCGTGGAATCGTGGTGCCGATCGTGGCGCTCTTCGCCGTTGGCACGATCTGGTCCATGTACGACGTCGTCTGGCCCCAGTACCTCGCGGCGCGCGGCCAGGATCCGCTCATCATCGGGCTGTCGGTGAGCCTGTTCGCGCTCCCCATCCTGGTGCTGGCGCGCGCCGGTGGCCGCCTCGCGGACCGAGCGGACCGGCGCAAGCTGGTGACCGCCGGGCTGTGCGTCGTCGCGGCCTGCGCGGCGACGTATCCATTCCTCCAGATCCTCGCCGTGATCCTCACGGTGGGGGCCATCGAAGCGGTGGCCACGGTGATTCTCGAGCCGAGTCTGTTCGCGGTCATCGGCGACAGCACCCCGGAGGCCGTGCGCGGACGGGCGATGGGCATCGGAGGCCTGTACCAGTTCAGCGGCATGGCGTTCGGCGCAGCGGTGCTCGGCTCGCTGTACGGCCTCAACGCGGGGCTGCCGTTCTGGTGCGGCAGCGGCATCCTGCTCTGCGGCGCCCTGGTCTGCGCCACCTGGCTGCCAGGACGGCCGCCCACCTCGGCACACACGACCCAGCCGACCGCATTTCAGATTCTCGAGCGTGAGCAAGCGTAAGGCCGCCGACCGCGTGCTCACGGCAGGACCACGCATCCTGCTCGGTCACGGCGCCTCGGGAACCGCGGAGTCGATGCGACCGTGGGTGACTGAGCTCGCCAAACACGGGATTGACGCAACCGCCCTCAACCTGCCCAAGTCCAACAACGACCGCGCCATCGACGTGTTTCGCGGCGCCCTCGCAGAGCAGCCCGGTGCCGCCATCGGCGGACACTCATACGGTGGGCGGATGGCGAGCCTCCTCGCNNCTGCTCTCGGGCGATCGCGACCCGTTCGCCACCATCGAACTCCTGCGCCGTGAGGTGAAGTCGCTACGGGACGGGGAACTGGTGATCTACCCGGGTCAGCGCCACGGGTTGCTCCCGCTTCGCGTCGACGCCGCCGCGCGAATCGCGGCGTTCCTGGTCAGCCGAACCTAGACGCGAAAGACCCGGCGCACCTCGCCAAGCCCCTCACCAAGGGCGTCGATCTCTTCGTGCGTCGTGTACAGGTACACCGATGCGCGCGCCATCGAGGGCACGTCGTAGCGCGCCATCAGCGGCTGCGCGCAATGGTGGCCGGCGCGAACCGCGATGCCGCGGCGGTCCAGGATGGTGCCCACGTCGTGGGCATGCACGTCGGCGAGGTTGAAGCTCACCACTCCACCCCGTGACTCGAGGTCTCGCGGTCCGAAGACCGTGATATCGCCAACTTCGTCCAGAACATCAAGGAGGTGGCGGATCAGTGAGAGCTCGTGCGCGTGGATGCGATCGCGACCGATGGTGTCGATGTAGTCGCATGCGGCGGAGAGGCCCACGGCGCCGGCGACGTCGGGCGTACCCGCTTCGAATTTGTGAGGCACGGTGTTCCACGTGCTCCGCTCGAGCGTGACCCTGCTGATCATGCTGCCGCCGCCGAGGAAGGGAGGCATGCGCTCGAGCAGTTCAGGCCGGGCCCAGAGCACGCCGATACCCATCGGCCCGCACATCTTGTGACCGCTGAACGCGATGAAGTCGCAGTCGAGTTCGCGTGCCGAGAACGCCATGTGTGGCACCGACTGGGCGGCATCGAGGCACACCAACGCGCCCGCAGCGTGGGCGCGTTCGGTTATCGCGCGGATGTCGTTCACGGTGCCGAGCACGTTGGACTGATGCCCGATGGCGACCAGGCGCGTCGGCGCGGCGAGCAGCTCGTCGAGCGTGCTCAGGTCGAGACGTCCCTCGTCGTCGATATCGATCGCGGCGAGCTGCAGGCCCCGGCGCTCCGCGGCAAGCTGCCAGGGGACGATGTTGCTGTGGTGCTCCATGACCGTGACCACGATGCGATCTCCCGGCTGGAGCAGCTGTGTCGCGTACGACGACGCGACCAGGTTGATCGCCTCGGTGGTGTTGCGAACGAACACGAGGCCCTCGGACGGGGCATCGATGAAGTCCGCCACTCGCACTCGTGCCCGCTCGAAGGCGTCCGTCGCGTCATTGCCGAGCGTGTGCACGCCGCGATGGACATTGGCGTTGCTGGTGGCGTAGTACGCGTCGATGGCCTCGACGACCGCGTAGGGCTTCTGCGACGTCGCCGCCGAGTCGAGGTAGACCAGTGGATTGGTGCCGATCCTGCGTTGGAGGATTGGAAAGTCAGCCCGGATACGGGCGACGTCGAATGCCTGCTCGGTGGCAACCGATGCGCTCATTGCGCCGTGACCTCGTCTGCCAGTGCGACCCGGAGCAACCCGTCATCGGTGATCTCCACGCGATGGACGCGGACCGGCTCGACCGCGGGTAGCGAGAGCGGTTCCCCGGTACGCAGATCGAAGCTGGATCCGTGCAGCGGGCACTCGATGACGCCGCGGTCGACGTCGAGGTCGCCCTCGCTCAACGACGCCTCGGCATGGCTGCACGTGTCGTCGAGCGCGTAGAACGTGCCGTCGACGTTGAAGATCGCCACCGGTGTGTCGTCGATTTCCACCCGAGCTGCGCATCCCGGGGGGATGTCGCTGGTGCGTGCGACGTCGACCCAGCCGTCGCTCATGAGGTCTCGGCCGCGACCCCGGTCACGGATCCGCCGGCGATCTCAGCGTCGAGCAGTGTCCCGGCGAGCTCCGCGAATCCGCGATGCGGAATTCGGTCGAGGACGTCGTCCATGAAGCCGCGCACGATCAGCGCGCTCGCCTCCTCGGGCGGCACGCCGCGCGCCATGAGGTAGAAGCGCTGATCGGCGTCAACGTGTCCCGCGGTAGCGCCGTGTCCACACTTCACGTCGTTGGCGCGAATCTCGAGCCGCGGGATGGAGTCGGCTTTCGCTCCCTGGCTCAGCAGGAGGTTGCGGTTGGCCACGTAGCCGTCGGCGTGAACCGCCGTCGGCGCCACATCGATCATGCCGCCGTACACCGAGCGCGCGCGGTCGCGTACGGCCACCTTGAGCAACAGGTTGCTGCGCGTCTCCGGCCCGATATGCGCCTGGAGCGACTGATGGTCGAAGTGCTGCGTGCCGTCACCAAAGCAGATGCCGAGAATGTCGGCCTCGCTGCCGACTCCCTCGAGCAACACCTCCCACCACACCTTCTGGAGCCGCGCGCCGAGGGTCACCCCCATGAAGCGGAGCTTCGCATTGGCGTCGAGCACGGTCCGCTGCAGGCCAACGTGCCAGACGCCCTCACCCCACTGCTGCACGGTGTTGTAATCGAGTCGCGCGTCGCGGCCCACGGAGAGAATCACCATCGCGTCGCTGAGCAGTGCCGCCGGACCCGACGCCGATGCGTAGGCGTCGATGACGGTGAGCGCCGCTCCCTCGTCGAGGACGACGACGGTGGACGGGAAGACCGCATGCCCGTCCCCGCCCGCGGGATGCGCGATCCAGACAGGGACGAGTGCCTCGACGCCCCGCGGGACGTACACGAAGACGCCGCCGCGCCAGAGCGCATTCCAGAGCGCGACGAACTTCGACTCGTCGGCGCGCACCGAGGAGAACGCGCGCTGCACCAGCTCCGCATGCACCGTCGCCGCCTCCGCGAGGGTGGTGACGATGATGCCCTGCGCGTGGAGCGTGTCAGCTCCCTCGATCGGCTGCGCCACCGGGGCGTCGATCACGAACGCCGCCGTGGGCGCTGCTGCATCGCGCTGCACGCGCATCGCATCCACCACAGCGGCATCGACACGATCGATTGGCGTGAAACGCTCCGGATGCAGCGCCGAGATGTCCGTGCGGCGCCAATCCTCATCGCGCTGCGAAGAGGGCATGGGGAGCGCCTCGTAGGCGTCCCACGCGATGCGGCGGCGCGCCGCGAGCCACGCCGGTGATGCGTCCGCCCGCGCTGCCGCGACCTCTTGCCCGAGCGTCCCTACGGGCGAATCGGCCAGCGGGATGGTCACCCGATCGCGCCCTCCATGGAGAGCGCGAGCAGACGGTTGAGCTCGACCGCGTACTCCATCGGCAGCTCCTTGACAAAGGGCTCGAAGAATCCGTTGACGATCAGGGCCGTTGCGTCCTGCTCGGGAATCCCGCGCGAGGTCAGGTAGAAGATCTGATCCTCGCCGACCTTGCTGACGCTCGCCTCGTGACCGATGGTCACGTCCGGGTTGTCGATGTCCATGTACGGATAGGTGTCGCTTCTCGACTCCTCGTCGAGGAGGAGCGCGTCACAGCGGACGCTGACCTTGACGTTGTGCGCCTTGGGAAGGACCTTGATGTGACCGCGGTACGACGTGCGCCCGCTGCCCTTGCTGATCGAGCGGGACACGATGTTGCTCGTGGTGTTCGGGGCGACGTGGATCGCCTTGCTGCCCGCGTCCTGGTGCTGGCCGTTGCCCGCGAACGCGGCGCTCATCACCTCGGCGTGCGCGCCCTCACCCATGAGGTACACGGACGGGTACTTCATCGTGACCTTGGAGCCGAGGTTGCCGTCGATCCACTCGACGGTCGCGTTCTCGTTGGCGATAGCGCGCTTGGTGACCAGGTTGTAGACGTTGTCCGACCAGTTCTGGATCGTCGTGTAGCGGATCTTGGCGCCCTTGTGGGCCACCAGCTCCACCACCGCGCTGTGCAGCGAATCGCTCGAATAGTTGGGCGCCGTGCAGCCTTCGATGTAGTGGACCGAGGAACCCTCGTCGGCGATGATCAGGGTCCGCTCGAACTGCCCCATGTTGTCGCTGTTGATCCGGAAGTACGCCTGGAGCGGGATGTCCACCTTGACGCCCTTGGGGACGTAGACGAACGATCCGCCCGACCACACCGCGCTGTTGAGCGCCGCGAACTTGTTGTCATTCGGCGGGATGACGGTGCCGAAGTACTTGCGGAAGAGCTCTTCGTGCTCGCGCAGACCGGTGTCGCAGTCGCTGAAGAGCACGCCCTGCTTCTCGAGGTCCTCGCGAATGCTGTGGTAGACGACCTCGGAGTCGTACTGGGCGCTGACGCCGGCGAGGAACTGGCGCTCCGCCTGCGGGATGCCAAGGCGATCGAAGGTGTTCTTGATCGAATCGGGGACGTCGTCCCACGACCGGCTCATCTCCTCGACGGGCTTGACGTAGTAGTAGATGTTCTCGAAGTCGAGTCCTGAGAGATCCGCGCCCCAGGTGGGCATCGGCCGCTTGCGGAAATGGTCGAGAGCCTTGAGGCGGAACTTCAGCATCCACTCGGGCTCGTTCTTGTGTTGGGAGATCGAGGCCACGACCTCAGGGGACAGGCCCTTCGCGGTACGGAAAACGGACACGTCGACATCCGAGAAGCCGAACTGGTAGTCCTTGGTCAGCTCTTTCGCTTGAATCGCCATCGCCGGGTCTCCTACGCGGTGGCGGCTGCGGCCGTCCCGAGAATTGGTTCGTAGCCCTCGCGCTCGATCTGTCGCGCCAGGTCCGCCCCGCCGGAGGTGACCACGCGCCCGTCGTGAAGGACGTGCACGCGATCCGGGTGAAGGTGTTCGAGGATGCGCGGGTAGTGGGTGATCACGAGCACACCCATGTCAGGCCCGCAGAGGCGCATGACGCCGTCGGCGACGGTGCGCAGCGCGTCGACGTCGAGGCCCGAGTCGGTCTCGTCGAGAATCGCGAGCTTGGGGCGCAGCATGGCCAGCTGCAGGATCTCCATGCGCTTCTTCTCGCCACCAGAGAATCCATCGTTGATGTAGCGGGACCGGAAGCTCTCGTCGATCTTGAGCTCCTTCATCTCGGTGCTGAGACGGTTGAGGAACTCACGTGCCGGCATCTCCTTCTCCTGGGCGCGAAGCGCCGCGCGAAGGAAGTTCACGGTGCTGACACCGGGGATCGCCGTTGGGTACTGGAAGCAGAGAAAGAGGCCGAGACGCGCCCGGGCGTCCGCCGTGAGCGGCAGGAGATCGTGGCCGTCGAAGCTCACGGACCCGCCGGTGACCATGTACTTGGGGTGCCCCATGAGCGTGTACGCGAGCGTGCTCTTGCCCGAGCCGTTGGGGCCCATGAGCGCATGGATCTCACCCTGGGCGACCTGCAGGTCGACACCCTTGAGGATCTCCTTGCCCTCCACCGAAGCGTGGAGGCCGGAGATCGAAAGGACCGCCTTGCTCATGGGCACGGCTCCGCGGATGCAGGTGCCATCGAGTCGATCAGCGACTGATCGGCCACGAGCTCGGCGAGGGTGGTCTGGCTGAGGACGGCGTCGATGCTCTGCTTGAGGCGCATCCAGAGCCCGCGCGACGCGCACTCGCCCTCCCGCTGACAGGTGCCGGTGACGTAGCCGTGGGACACGCATTCCACAGGTGACACCTCACCTTCGATCACAGTCACGACGTCGAGGACGCTGATTTGCTCGGCCGGGCGGGTGAGCGAGTAGCCGCCGTGCACCCCGCGGGTGCTCTCCACAAGGCCGCCGCGGCGGAGCTGCGAGGCGAGCTGCTCCAGGTAAGCGAGCGGCAGGTGCTCGACACGCGCCACCTCGGCGATGCTGAGAGGACCGGCGCCGTACGCTTTGGCGAACTCGGTCATCATGCGCAGGCCGTAGTGAGCCTTGGAGCTCACCCGCATCGAAAACGAGGCGGCGGGCGGTGCGTTGGGATCGGTGGTGTGCCGGTGTGAGCCGCCCCGCGCCGTATTCGAGAGAATCCCGACTGTCATGGTCAGAATTATACTCGACGCGCCGCTCATTCGAGAGGGGACCGGCTATCGCTGAGATATTCTCGGCAGGAGCTGATGCCAGTCCCCCACGTTCGCTTCACGATCCTCCTCACGGTAGCGGGCGCCCTGGTAGTGGGCTGTGGGGGATCGAGCAGCCCGACCTCCCCGACCCCGATCCCGCTCACGCAGGCCCAGATCCAGGCCCGCTACACGGCTGCGGCGACCCACTACAACCAAAGCGAGGTCCAGATCGCCGCTTCCGAGAACATCTCGTGTGATGCCACCAGCGCCACGGTGGCGCTCGGCGCCTGCCAGTCCGCGCTCAGCTCCCAGCGCCAGCTCACGATCGCTTACGACAACGCACTGCGAGCGATCCCGTTCACTTCGCCCGCCACGACCGATGCGGCGCATCTCCTCGGCGACGATGCCGCTATCGAGAAGCTCCTCGAGCAGGCTGCGACCGCGCCGGCGATCACCGTGATCGCAACCCTGCAGGAGCAGGTGATCCCACTGCTCGCCACTGCCGCAACCGATGCCACCTCGCTGCGCATGGCGATCGGATTGCCGGCTCCCGCCTGAATCCTTAAGTCAGCGGCCCACGGCGGCAGCCGGGTGGGCGGCGGCCCGGTCGCGGATTCTCGCCACGGCGTTGGCGATAACTGCCGCTGCGGTGTCGATCTCCTCAGGGGTGGTCGAACGCCCGGTGGTGCAGCGCAGCGCGGCCGCCGCGAGATCGTCCGTGTAGCCCATCGCCCGCAGCACGTGCGACGGCAGCGGTGCCCCACTTGCGCAGGCGGAGCCCGCCGACGCCTCGACGCCGTCCATGTCGAGTGCCGCGAGGAGGACATCGCTCCGGACACCCTCGATCGCGAAGGTCGCAAACCCGGAGGCCTTGCCGGCGCCCGACGCCGTGACCATGGCGCCGGGGACCCCTGTCTCGACGGCATCGACCAGGCGTGCGCACAACGCGGCCTGCCGCTCGGTTTCCCTGGGGCGCACCTGCTCGGCCAGCTCGGCAGCGGCCCCAAATCCGACAATGCCGGCCACGTTCTCGGTGGCGCTGCGCCGGTTGCGCTCCTGCCCGCCCCCGGTGTTCTGAGCCGCGAGCGCGACCCCGTGGCGGACCCAGAGCATGCCCACCCCCTTGGGGCCGTAGATCTTGTGCGCGGAAAGTGAGAGCAGGTCGACGCCAAGGGCGCCGGGGTCGATCGGGAGGCGCCCGAGCGCCTGCACCGCGTCGGTATGCACCAGGGTTCGCGGGTTGCGTCGATGCACGGCCTCGGCGATCGCGGCGATGTCCTGGACCGCCCCCGTCTCGTTGTTGACGGACATGACCGAAACCAGCACGGTCTCGGGGGTGACGGCCCCGGCAACGGCTTCGGGACTGACGCGACAGTCGGCGTCGCAGCCTGCGATCGTGAGTGTCGCCAGAGCGGTTGCCTCGAGATGACGCGCGGTCTCGAGGATGGCGTCGTGCTCGATGGCGCTCACCACCAGGTGGCGTCCATTCTCCGCGCCCCAGCGCTCGAGAACGCCGCGCATCGCAAGGTTGTCGGCCTCAGTGCCGGATCCGGTGAAGATGATCTCGCGCTGTGCGCAGCCGAGCACCGCAGCGATCCGATCACGGGCGGCATCGACGGCCGACCGCGCCGCCCGGCCGGACGCATGCACCGATGACGGGTTCCCCTGCGTTGTCGTCAAGTACGGCAACATCTCCTCGAGCACCGGGGGCGCCAGGGGAGTGGTCGCCGCGTGGTCCAGATGGATGCGAGTCACGAGGATGCCGGAAGCGTCGCCGTAATCGCCGCCCGGACACGCTCGATAACAGCGTCGGTGAAGGCGGTGGTGGACGCCTGGCCGCCGAGGTCGGAGGTGGAGATTCCCGCCCGTAGCGTGTCGAAGACGGCCTCGCGGATCACTGTCGACGCGATACGGCAGTGCGGAACCGTCGAGAACCCGAGCAGCGCGGCGGCCGCCAGGATCATCGCCATCGGGTTGGCGACGTTCTTCCCCTCGAGGCTCGGCGCCGTCCCATGCGGCGCCTCGGCCATCACCACAGACGGTACCAGCGGATCGTCACCGAACCCGAGCAGCAGCGACTCGGCGCCCGCGATGCTGCCGAACAAGGGAAGCACCAGGTCGCTGAGGCAGTCGCCGTCGCGGTTCAACGTCGGGATCACGAGTGCGTCGGCGGTGCGGCTGAAGAGCAGCGCATAGGTCGCATCGATCAACTGCGGCTCGTAGTCGACCTCGGGATGGCGCCCAGCGGCGGCATCGAGCTCCTCCTTGAACATGCCCTCGTAGATCCTCGACACGGTGAACTTGGGACCGCCGAAAACCCGCGCACCGGTGCGCGCCGCATGCGTGAAGGCGAATTCGGCAACCGCGCGGCACGTGGCGCGCGAGATGTGCTCGGTGCGGTATGCGACCTCGTCGTCGTTGCTCTGCTCGCGCCACTCCTTGGCGTTGTAGGCATCGTCGACGGCCATGCGCACGATGCTGATGGGCGCGCTCACTCCCGCGATCCCGGCCACTCCGGGGATACGCCGGCCGGTGCGCAGGATGACCCGGCCCCCGACCCGCTCCCGGAGCAACGCGTTGGGGCTGCCGACGTCATTGCGATCCGTCGGCGTGACCGTCGCCGCCTTCAGTCCGAACCCGGCCGCGCGCATCGCGTCAGCCGCATCGGCGACCACCACGTTCGCGGTCGCGCGCCGGTTCGCGAGCGAAAGGTCGAATGTCTCCAGTTCGAGCTCGACCCCGATGACATCGGGATCGATCACGCGCAGCGCCTCGTCGAGCAGCTCCTGCCCGGTCTGGTCTCCGCGGAGAACGACAATCGTGGTCACCGCCAAAGCGTACGTCTCCACCCGGACGCGGCGACCGGCCGGTGCGATGGCATCATCGCCGCGTGCCGAACTCAGTGACCTCGCGAGACGACGAGGAGGAACGCCGCCCAGGCGCGGTGCTGTTCGTGTACACGTGGGATCTCGCGCTGGCGATCCTCGCCCTCTTCGGTGCACTCGCGCCTTTCGCCGGCGGTGTCGAGACCGGCTCGGGCAAGACCGCGAGCCTGCCGCTGGCGGCACAGGTGATCGAGGCGGTGTCCTCAGCCTCGTATGCAGCGACGCTGATCATCGTCGCCGCGCTCCTGACCCGGAAGCGCGCCTGGGTGCGCCAGACACAGATCGGAACGCTCGGCACCGCCATAGGGCTGGCGGCTGTTTCCGTGCTGGTCGGCGCCATCGTCGGCAACGGCGTCGACGCCCCGGCGCTCATCGTCACGGTGATCTTCGTCCTGCTCGACGCGCTGGCGATCGTGATCATGACCGAGCGACGGGTCGTGGGCTTTTACAGTCAGGCCGCGAGCGTCCCGTTCTACGTGTGGGCGACCCTGGGGCTCTGGGTCGCGGGCAGCGTGATGACCATCATCATCGATGCCATCGCGCACTGACGCTCCGGCTCAGATGTAGGTGAGCAGGTCCTCGACGATCTCCACNNGCTGCGGCGCCAAGCTGCTGGGCGCGCTCGCGAGCGCCCACGTCGCCGGCCGCGGTGAGGATGACGACTCCGGCACGCGGATGCTCCGGCGCAAAGCGGATCGCCTGAAAAAGCTCCAGCCCGTCGGTGTCGAGAGTCGCGTCCAGGATGAGCACGTCAGGCTCGAACGCCTGCAGCTCTGCACGCACCTCGCGGACCGCTTTCGACCAGTGCACATCGTGGCCCAGCAAGGTGAATCGGTTGATGATCTGCTGGGCGACGGCGGCCTCATCCTCGGCAATCAGGATGCGGACGCGGGCTGGCGGCATCACCGCGCATCGTAGGGAAACGACCCGTCCGCCTGCCCGCTTTCATCGCGATCATCCAGCCGCGTACACTGGCGCCGGCGATGCCGCTGCCACCCCACGTCCTGATCGGCACACAACGCCCCCGGCGGGGCCGTTTCGACGGTAGCCGCTTCATCCGCTGGCTGCACCGTCCAGACCGCCACCCAGTAGCGGTGGCAGCACCTCCAGTCGCTGAGCCGCAGGCGCCGCGTGTCACGCAGACGGACTCGGCAACCCGTGCGTTCTGGGCCGGCAGTGAGACCGCCAACAACACCTCGCGGCGCGCAGCCGCGCTGGTCGACGCCCACGAACGCGGCCGCGCCCCACTCGGCAGCCGCCCGCCCGGCAACCCCGCTTTCAGCGAGGCGCTCTTCGTGGAACTGATGCGCGCCAATCAGTATCGCCGCGCCTTCTCGCTGCTCAGCGAGGACTGCCAGCTCAGCTGGGGATCACCGGAGGCGTTTGCCGAGGCGCAGGGTGCCTCCGCGATGCGCCGCCTTCACGGCGTGAGCGTCAAGGAGGTCCGCTACCTGCCGGAGTGGACCGAGACCTCGCGCGGCAAGACGTATCACGACGTTGCCGAGCTCGACGTGGAGTACGAGGTTGGAGACCCGGAACCGGTCGCGCGGATCCGCCGGGTCGTGCATCTGATCCCCGGCGGTGGCCGCTGGCGATCGATTTGCTACCCGGTGTAACAGCAGTCAACCGAACTTCGCAGGCTCAGCCGCGCGTGGGACAATCCGCGGATGCACGCCGCAGCCTCGCGCTCGCAGCCCGGTCCGATGGAGCGGACGTGCCTGGAAATCGCCCGCGTCGAGCGTGAGGCAGCCTTTCGCCGCGAGCGCATCTCGCGCACCCGGCTGCGCGTCCGCGAGGCCGACGTGCTCATCGACCTCATCGAGGAATGCCGTCTCAGGTCCTTCCGTCTGATCCCCGCCTCGTTGTGGAGCGCGGTGGTCCGTGCCGTTGGGGCGGTCGACCCTGGATTGCGCGACCGTCTCGGCATCGACCGCGACCCGGACCACGTCGCCGACATCCTCTTCGAGGCCCAGGAGGTGCTCCTCATGCGCGCCCTGGAGTCACGGCGCCCGAGGCTGGCCCCGATCATCCCGCTCTTCGGCGGCCGGAACCGTACCGCGGCTGCGGGCTGAACCCAGTCCCCACGTGACCTGGGAGGTCGCGGTCGCCGGCACGCTGCACAGCGACGACGTGACCACTCCCGCCGGCAGGCGTGACGTCCTCGGCGGTTCCGCGGTGTATTTCCCGCTTGCGGCGGCGCGCTACGCACCCGTCCACATCAACGGGATCGTCGGATCCGACACGGCAGCCGAGTATCGCCGCATCCTCGCCAACCCCAACATCGACCTCGAGGGCATGGTGGTAAGCGACACGCCGACGTTCCGCTGGCACGCGGTGCACGACTTCGAGCGCTGGGTCACCTCCCACGAGTCCGCCGAACCCGGGGCCGACCCGGAATGGCAGCCGTTGCTGACCGAGGCTTCGCGCCGCGCCGAGGTGCTCTTTGTCGGGAGCATGGACCCGGGCCTGCAGCGGGCCGTCATCGATCAATCCGGGGCAACGCTGATCGGCGCCGACTCCATGACCGTCTTCATCGACGACCGCCGGGACGAGGTGAGGTTCGTGGTGGAGCGGGTGGATGTGCTCTTTCTCAACGCCGCCGAGCTGGCGGCGCTCACAGGTTCGTCCGACTGGCGCGCGGCGGCAGCCGGCCTCTGCGGGGCGGGGCGACTCCGCGCCGTGGTAGTGAAACGCGGACCCGCCGGTGCTGCGTGCGTCACGGCCGCCGGCATCGTTGAACTTCAGGCAGCCCCGGTCTCCGAGGTGGTCGATCCAACCGGTGCCGGAGACGCGCTCGCCGGCGGGTTCCTGGGGTATCTCGCCCATCTCGAACGCGCGGACGAAGCGGTGTTCGCCGACGCGCTCGCCGAGGGTGTGAAGTGCGCGGCGGACGCCATCGTGGCGTTCGGGACCCATGGGCTTCTCCGGACGGGCGCCGTATGATCGCGGGCTAATGGCTCAGCGGCCGCGCGACCTTGGGACCCCGATCGACCGCAACCTTGCGCTCGAGCTGGTCCGGGTCACCGAGGGAGCCGCGATGGCCGCGGCGCGGCACATGGGCCGCAACCAGAAGGAGACCGCTGACCAGGCCGCCGTGGATTCGATGCGCCGGAGCCTCGGTTTTGTCGACATGGACGGGGTCGTCGTCATCGGCGAGGGCGAGAAGGACGAGGCGCCGATGCTCTACATCGGGGAGCAGGTCGGCAACGGCAATCCGCCCGAGGTCGACGTGGCCGTCGACCCGATCGACGGCACCCGCCTGGTTGCCCGGGGCATCCCCGGCGGCATCGCCACCGTCGCCCTGGCCGAGCGGGGCTCGATGTTCCACACCCATCTCCACTACATGGAGAAGCTGATCGTCGGTCCGGCCGCCGCCAAGGTGATCGACATCACCGCCCCGGTGGCGCAGAACCTCAAACGCATCGCGAAGGCGGAGGATCGCCGCGTCGAGGACCTGACCGTGGTGGTGCTCGATCGTGAGCGCCATGAGGGCCTGCTCGAGGAGATCCGCTCGGCGGGGGCGAGGGTGAAGCTGATCATGGACGGCGACGTGGCCGCCGGTCTGATGGCCGCCATGGAGCACCGAACCGGCATCGACGCGCTCATGGGAATTGGCGGAGCTCCTGAGGCGGTGCTCGCCGCCTGTGGCATCAAGTGCATCGGGGGTGGCATGCAGGCGCGGATCTGGGTCGGGGAGACCGAACGGGGCGTCCAGGAGCGCGAGGGCAAGCACGCCGGGGACGTCCTCGAGCTCGACGACCTCGTCGCCGGCGACAACGTCTTCTTCGCCGCGACGGGGATCACGAGCGGCGAGCTGCTCGAGGGCGTTCGCTTCCTCGGGGAGGATCGCTGTCATACCCAGAGCCTGGTGATGCGTTCGTACTCGGGAACCGCCCGCTACATCGAGGCGGAGCACAACCTGGCGAAGTTGCGCCGCCGCCGCGACCCGGTCGAGCTGGCGTCGAAGGGAGAGGCCCGGCCGGCTCCAGGCGGCTGAAAAGCCCGTCCATCAAGGGCACGTTCGAGCCGAAGTGCCAGAATCGGATGGCGGTATGAAGGTACGAATCCGCCCGAGCACGAACCTGATGCGCTGGTTCACGCCGGGGCTTCACGTCAAACGCTGGCTGCTCCTCCTTTTCGTGGCGATCGTGATGATCAGCCTCGCGGCGGGCTACATCCTGCGCGACCTCTACAGCGCGCCCTTCATCTTCCCGTCGTGGGTTGGCGACCTCACCCTCCAGTTCCTGCCGCGTCTCGTCCGTGCACTGCTCTTCGCGCTCGTGGGTGTCGGCCTCATCGCTCTCAGCTTCTACAAGCTCGGCCAGTCGATCCTCGGACCATTCCTTCCCGGCCACGGCAGCACCGATCGCGGGCTCGCCGAGCAGCTCTTCAAGTTCCGCTCTCTTGCCAAGGGTCCGCGCCTCGTCGCGATCGGCGGTGGGACGGGCCTCTCCGCGCTGCTGAGGGGTGTGAAGAAGTACACGGGCAACATCGTCGCGATCGTCACGGTTGCCGACGACGGTGGCTCGAGCGGGCGGCTCCGCGAGGAATATCGGGTGCTGCCGCCGGGCGACATCCGTCAGTGCCTCACCGCNNGCGATGGCCGAGATCACCGGAGACTTCGAGCACGCCATTCGCGAATCCGGCCGGGTACTCGCTGTGCGCGGTCAGATCGTCCCGTCAACGCTCCACGACGTGGTCCTGTGCGCCACTGCGGGCAGCGAGGTGCGGGTCGGCGAGTCCAAGGTGCCATACGGCGTCGACCACATCGACCGCGTGTTCCTCGAGCCTGCCGACGCTCAGATCAACCCCGAGGCGGAGAACGCGATCCTCGCGGCGGAGCTGATCATCGTCGGCCCCGGTTCGCTGTACACGTCGATCCTGCCCAACCTCTTGATCGAGGGAATGGTCGAGGCGTTGCGCGCGAGCCCCGCGGTGAAGGTGTACGTCTGCAACATCGCGGGTCAGCCCGGCGAGACGATGGGGTTCTCGGTGAGCGAGCATCTCAAGACCATCGAGGACCACGTGGGCGTGACCCTGTTCGATTACGTGATCGTCAACAGCAACACCGGGCTCCCGCTTCCTCCGTCGGCAGTGGAAGCAGGCGTGACCCGGGTGGGATTCGACCGCGACCAGGCGACGCTCCAGCCCGTGAACTACATCCTCGCGGACGTCGCGTCGTCACAGATCTCGACCCACCACGATCCCGAGAAGCTGTCCAAGGTGATCATGAAGAGGATCTGGCGCTAGCAAGCGGACTCAGTACAGCAGGTCGTGCCGGACGCGATACGCCCACTGGTGCGCGGCGCGCTCCGCGACGGCATTCCACGCCGCGAAACGATGAGGACGGATGGGCAGATCCCACGTCCCCACGTACTCGGTGATCCGCTCGCTGAACCCGGACTTGAATCGATACAGGCCGAAGAGTGGGTGGGCGGGAGTGAGCTCGCCAGCCGGCGGGACGGCCACCAGGTCATAGGCTTCGACACCGCGTGCCTTGAGCCAGCGCATCACCTCCCACTGGAGAAGATGGGGCGCCATCACGGCGGCGTGCTCTTTCGTGGAGCCGCCGTCCTTGTACCAGGCCTTCCTGCCGAGGTACGTGGCGAAGACCCCCGCCAGCACCTGACCGTCGAGCGATGCGAAGAACAGCTGGCCCTGCCCGGCCGCGGCGTGGAGATGCCAGTACTGTGAGAAATACGCCTTGCTGCGCAGCGTGAAGCCCGCGCGGTCTCGAGTGGACGCCATGAGCGCGTACATGGTCTCGATGCTGGCGTCATCGAGGGGGACCGGCGAGACGGTCACGCCGCGGCGCTCCGCGAGGCGGATGTTGTATCGGGTCTTCGGCTTGAACGACGCGAGCATCGCGTCCGCGTCCGGACGAAGGTCCACGATGATCGTGGCTCTGCTGATCTGCACGTCGTGACGCGACTTCACCAGTCCCATGTCGCGCAGCGCCGATACGGCGGCGGTGCTCTGCTCGATCTCCGGTTCTACCTTGATCGCGAAAGCGGATCCGGATGTGGCGCGAAGACCGTCGAGCAGCGCGGGCAGTTGCACGACGCCGGCAACGCCTGGACCCTTGGGAACATATCCAAGGGCGCCGAGCCCGGCGACAGAATGGCGCAGCACGAGCACCGCGACCTCAGGACCAGCCTCCGACAGGAGATAGCGCGGCGCCCACCGGTGCGCGCGCTTGAACTCGCCCCACGCGCGGGTCTGGAGGATCTGCCCGCCATCGGGATTCCTGACGACGAATTCGTCCCAGCGTCCGAGCTCCTGCGGTGTTGCGGATCTCATCGGCGAACGCGGACGGCGGTGCGATACAGCCCGTAGCGCAGGGATCGAACGCCCAGATCCCACGTGCCGGCACGCTCGACGGCCCTGCCGCCAAATGCGCGTTTGAACTGCGAGAACCCGTCCCATGGATGGGGAGCAATTCCGGAAGCGTCCGCACCGGCTGGACTGATGCCCCAGAAGTCGAAGCGTTTCGCACCCATCTGGCGTGCGTCGAGGATCATCTGCCACACCAACGGCGCGGCAGCCTGGAGCTTGCGACCGGTCTCGGGATCGGACACCGCGTGCGCGTAGTAGCGGGTCCCCGCGAAGTCAAAGCAGAGCGCGGCCGCCACCGGCGCACCAGCGGCTTCCGCGATGTAGAGCGCCGCCGCGTTTTCCGGCATCAGCGTGCTAGCAACGGCGCGGTGATATGCCTGCCCCTGGCCGCGAAATCGCCCTGCCGCCGCGGTGCGTTGCTGGAGGGCGAGGAAGACCTCGATGTCTTCGGGATTGCTGCTCCTCCTGAAGCTGAGCCCACGTCGCGGCGCCGCATTGATCGCGCCTCGATGCCCCGCGCTCAGCCCCCTGCGCAGCGCCGCCTCGTCGGGTGTGAGATCGAGAATCCACGTCCAGCGCGGCTGGATCGCCTTTCCAGGGTTGGCACCCGCCACGATCAATGCAGGCAACGCCGGATCTCCAGCCGGCTCGGCGCGGACGAAATCGAGGGAACGCTCCCGAGCGGCCTCGACTGCCTGCGCCAGTGCCGTTGTCATTGCATCCGTGGTTGCCGCCGTCGGACCGTGCGGGAGGTACACGTAGCGAGGAAAATGACCGGCACGGATCGCGCCCGCCCACATCCACTGCTCGTCGCGGGCCCAGACGACGTCATGGCCGAGCGCGGCCTGGACGCGCTGCCACAAGGTGCTCTGCAGGAAATGGCCGCCCATGCGCTGCAGCGCGAAGTCCCACTCCGCAGCTGCGACGCCGGCGTGCGCCGACGACACGTTGTGCGACGCTAGCACAGCAACCGATACGATCGATGTTGAGAAAGCATGTCGGTTTTCCTTACAATCGCGCCCGTTTCCCCGTCAGACTCTTGGAGAGAACTAATGGCCACAGTCGTCACACGCGATGTGCTCGCAAAGCAACTCGCAGATCGTGCAGAAATCACCGTCACCGCCGCACGCGATGAGGTGCGCTGGTTCTTCGACACGATCGCGCAGTCGTTGGAAAAGGGCGATGAGGTTCGCATCCACGGCTTCGGCAACTTCAAGACCGCGCAGCGCGCAGCGCGCCTCGGTCGCAACCCGCGCACCGGCGAGGCGGTCAAGGTTCCAGCCCGCCGGGTGGTGCGTTTCTCGGCCAGCACCTCGCTCTCGAGCGCGGTCAAGGGCGCTCGCGGGACACGCCGAGCCAAGGCCTGATCCGNNGTGGGTGTGGATCGTGTTCACGGCCGTGATCGGCGCGATGCTGATCACGGCAGCCACGGTCGTCGCCGTGCGCCTCATTGCGCCTGAGCCGGCGACGGTGAGCGTCCATGCACCGGCAACGCTGCTGGTGGATGGAAAGGCACCACCGCCGATCCCGGTTCCTGCGCAGGGGAGTTTCGCGCTGGCGACAAGCCTGGACGGGTTGGTCGCCGATCGCGATGCCACCGCTGTCCGGCCGATCGGATCGGTGGCGAAGGCCATGACCGCGCTGGTCGTGCTGGCGGCCCATCCTCTGGAACTGAATGCATCGGGTCCGTCGATCACGATGACCAACACGGACGTCCAGTTGTATCGACAGGCAGTTGCCGAGGGCGGTTCGAACCTGCGAGTCCGTGCTGGGGAGGTCTTCACCGAGCGCAACCTGCTCCTGGCACTGCTGTTGCCGTCAGCCGACAACATCGCCGAGTCGCTCGCGCTCTGGGTCTCGGGCAACCGGTCGGCATTCATCGCCCGTCTCAACGCAACGGCCGCCGCAATGGGTATGCACCACACGCACTTCGCCGATCCGAGTGGCCTCAGCAACAGGACGGTGTCCACAGCGGCGGATCTGGTCCTGCTCGCGAAAGCGGTCATCGCCAATCCCGCCCTGGCCAGCGTGGTGGGCACTGCCACCACCGAGCTCCCGGACGGGACCGTCCTCAAGAACCTGGATATCCTCCTCTCGCAGCAGGATGGATGGCTCGGCATCAAGACCGGCTGGACCGGTGCTGCGGGCGGGTGCCTGCTGTTTGCCGACCAGACGTTCTACGAGACCGGACAGGTCATCACCGTGTGGGGCGCGGTGCTGGGCCAGCCGCCGGACAGCGACGCCGACCCGGCACACCCCGAGCTCGGCGAGGCATTTGCGTCGGCACAGAGTGCGGTCGTCGCAGCGATCGCGACCTATGCGTCCGTGGATCTCGCGGCATCTCCGCCGCAGGTGAGCGGATCGGTCTCGACGAAGTGGGGCTCCACCACGCTGGTGCAGATCGACAACCATGCACCCGTTTTCGCGTTTGTCCGCGCCGGAGCGGTGCTTCGCCTCCACCTGAGCGTCCTCTCGCCGCGCGCGCCGCTGGGCTCCGGGTCTACTGTGGCGGAGCTCACCGGCGTGCTGAACGCCAAAACGTCGGTCACCTGGAAGGTGATCAGCAATTCGGCGATCGCCGAACCCTCGATGTGGTGGAAGCTGTTCTCCGGCTGAGCTCCGTGCTACCAGGCGGAGTCGGTTCGCTCCGCGGCGTCGTGCAAGGCTGCGAGGACGTCCGCGTCGTGCCCGGCGAGATCCGGCGCGACCCGCAGGCTCTCCACGCGTTCCTTCGCGGTGACCATCTCCAGCTCGTGCAGCCCGAGGTTCGACTTTGTGGTCAGGTGGCCCTTGTATGCGGCGAGCGGCGTCCGCCACTTCTGATGCAGCGCATGGGGCGACAACTCCCCGGATTTGATTGCCAACGCGGTACCACCGCGCGCGGGAAAGAGCCGGAAGCGAAACGCGTTGCGCCCCGCCTTGGCGCACTGCTCGCAGCGACCGTAGCGCTCGTCGGGGATCTCCGGTCGCTTCATGCAGACGCGGCACATGCACCGAGGATAACGTGAGGCATATGCCGGACGAGATCGCCCTGCGCACCGAAAGGCCGCTGCTCAGACCCTGGCGCCCCGAGGACCGCGCGCCGTTCGCTGCCCTCAATGCCGATCCCGACGTCATGGAGTGGTTTCAGGGGCCCCTTGCGGAGGCCCAGTCGAACGCCTTCCTGGATTGGATCGAGCAGCGCTTCCGCGAGAACGGCTGGGGCTACTGGGCCGTGGAAATTCCCGGCGTCAATCCCTTCATCGGGTTTGTGGGCCTGAGTCCAGCCGACACGACGCTGGGATACCCGTCCGTCGAAATCGGGTGGCGTCTTGCGGCGGCGCACTGGGGGAATGGCTACGCGCCCGAGGCCGCGCTGAAAGCCCTGCGCTTCGGATTCGACCACCTGCGCCTCGATGAGATCGTGTCCTTCACGTCGGTCGGCAATGAGAAGTCGCGTCGTGTGATGGCCAAGATCGGCATGACGCGCGACCCGGAGGACGACTTCGATCACCCGCGTGTTCCGAAAACGTCGCATCTCGCGCATCACGTCCTGTATCGAATCAACAGAGACGCCTTCGCGGCAGGTAACCGCCCGAGTCTGGTTTGACACGGCCGCATGCAGCACCTAACATGACCGCTCGTTCATTCGATCGCGCAGAGGAGCGCTACTGGTGACAGCTACGCAGTGCATCGGGACCGGGCTCACACCCGTCGTGGGACGAGTCCGCACGTCCGGGGTCGCTCCTTGAGTAGCTGAGCATCGAACAGCTCCGCTCACAGGGATCGTGCGGCCCGGCCGGCACGGTCCTTTTTGTTTGTCCAGGTGAGAAACATCAACGTGAGCAGGAGAAATCGGTGTCCAGGGTAGGTGACGGCGGCCTCGCCGTCGAAGTGACAAAGCTGGTGAAGTCGTTCCGGCGGGAGCGACGTGGCGGTCCGTGGAAGCGGCGCGAGCAATCGAGCCGGTACAAGCGCGCCGTCGACTCGGTCGATCTGCGCGTCAACGACGGTGAGATGGTCGCCATCGTCGGCCTCAACGGCAGCGGCAAGTCGACATTGCTGCGCGTCCTGGCAACGCTGACCATCCCCGACGAGGGGACGGCGCGGGTCTTCGGTCATGACGTGGTCGAGGACGGGCGTGAGGTGCGCCGGCACGTGAACAGGGTCTCCGTCGAGGCGAGCTTCTTCAAAGAGATGAGCCCGTGGGAGAACCTCTCCTACGCGACGCGTCTGTACGGCCAGGGCGGCAAGGGCACCCGCGACGCGGCAGTGGCCGCGCTCACGCGCCTCGGTCTTCCCCGCGACACGGTCGACAAGCCGATGAAGCAGTTGTCGCGCGGACAGCAGCAGAAGGTTGCGATCGCTCGCAGCCTGCTGACGAGCCCGTCGCTGCTGCTCATGGACGAGCCGACTACCGGCCTCGATCCGCGTTCGAAACGCGAGGTGCAGGGGTTCGTGCGTGACATTCGCGCCCAGTCCGGCGTGACTGTGCTGTTGAGCACGCACGATCTCGAGGAGGCGGAGCGGCTCTGCGACCGCGTGGTCATTCTCGACCGCGGCCGGATTCTCGCCGAGGGATCACCGGCGGAGCTGCGCGCGCAGCACAGCCTGAGCGGCGACGGCGCCTCGCTGGAAGACGTCTTCCTGCGACTCACCGGCAAGACGTTTGACGACGACAGTGAAGCCGAGCAGGAGGAGGAGTCATGAGCACGCAGATTCGCGATGTCGAAATGCCGTCTCCCGGTCTGCGCTTCGAGGCGAACGCGTTCCTCGGATTCTTCGAGCGCCAGCGCAACCTCTACAAGCGCTACTGGATCTGGGAGGTCGTGTGGCTGGTCTACAGCATCGTGAGCACGCTGAGCATCGGCTACCTGGCTTCAGGGCTCGGGTCATTCAGCGGGACGAACGCGCATGTCGACATCGCCCGCGCGCAGCTGTACCTGCTGATCGGCTCCTTGCTCTGGAGCTACCTGTCGCTGATGTTCTTCGACGTGTCCTTCGCCATCGCCTGGGAGCGCTGGGAGGGGACGATCGAGTACACGTTCATGGCGCCGGTGAGGCGGATCACTCACCTCCTCGGGATCTGCTCGTTCGCGATCATCTACGCGCTCCTGCGCAGCGTGATCATCATGATCGCGATCGCGCTCGCCTTCCATCTCGACCTGTCCCATGCGGACGTCGGCTCGGCGTTGCTGGTGCTCGCCGCGGCGACGTTCCCGGTGCTCGGTCTGGGGATCTTCACCTCGATCCTGCCGCTCCTCTCTCCGGAGAAGGGAGAGCAGATGGCGGTTGCGGTCCAGGGCGTGCTGCTGCTCGTCTCGGGCGTGTACTACCCGATCACCGTGCTCCCCACCGTCCTGCGCGTCATGGGTCAGGCGTCGCCGCTCACCTACACGTTGAGCGGCATCCGCTCGGCACTGCTCGATCACGCGGGGATCGGCTCGCTGCTCGGCACCGTGCTCGTCTTGCTCGTCATGGGCGCCGTGCTCATTCCCAGCGGCGTGTACGTTTTCGCCCGGGCGGAACGGCGCGCCAAGCGATTGGGCCTCCTCAAGCGCAACGGTTAGAGGTCGAGGTGGTGGCTGTACGCGGGGAAGACGCCAACGCTCCCGCCAGCCATCCCTCCCTCGAGCTCGCCGTCGCGGGTGAATCCGAGCCGCTCCGCCACCGCCAGGCTGCGGCGATTCTCCATGCCGGCGTGGAGGAGGATGCGATGTGCGCCCAGAGTCTCCCGCGCCCAGTCGATCACGGCTTGGGCAGCCTCGGTCACGTAGCCCTGTCCGGTGGAGTCGGTCGCCAGCCAGTAGTGGATCTCGTACTCGACGTCGCTCTCGCGAATGAGCCCGATCACTCCGATCGCCACCCCGTGGTCGACAATCGCGAACGCGGGTGACCCGGCGTCCCACTCCGGGGCCGCTCGGTCGGCGTAGTCCGACTGCGCGTCAGGGGAGAGGTCGACCGCCCACGGCATCCACGGGAGCAGCTCCGCTCGCGAGGCAATTGACGCCTGGAAGAGGTCGGCGTCGTGGGCGTGTGACACCGGTTCCAGGACGAGGCGGGCGGTGTGTATGGGCAGGCGCGCAGCGTTGCTCATAGTCAACGGTGTACGCGCAGCGTTGCTCACAGTCAACGGCGGAGCAACCCGGGCGCCTGCGGGCGAGAGAGCCGGCTCTATGCGGTGCGGTGGCGGGTCAGGCGGCGCATCGGCAGTATCACCGCGGCGGCCGCGACCAGGCCAAGCGCCGGCCCGACGAAGAGAGCCGGCATCCAGAAGGTGCTCACGCACTCGCCGATGGGTGCGTACCCCGTCCAGCCCGCGCAGGGATGCGAGCCGAGGGAGTTACCCAACCCGAGCGTGGCGACAAGCGTGACACCCACGAACGCGGCAATCGCGACGATGGAAGTCGACCGTACGCTCACCGCGCGGAGCTTATCAGCGCCCGAGCTCAGTCTTTTGGGAAGCCCTGACACGGGCGAGGCCGAGACGGCAGAGGCTCGTTGCGTTGACGAACACACTCACAGGTGGGTATATTTGTCCGTGTGAATGTCGAGGTGAGGGCAGTCGGCCTGCGGGCGATGCGCGACAAGCATCATCTGACCCAGCGTGAACTCGCCCGCCGTCTCGGGGTTACCCAGAATTACATCCCGGCGCTCGAGGCGGGGACCCGCAACCCGGGTCCAAAGCTGCGTCAGTCCCTGATGCAGCTCTTCGCATGCGATTTCGAGGATCTCTTCCAGGTCGTGATGGTCAACCCGGTCGACCACCACGAGCAGGTGCTGCGACCCGAGGGCGGCGTTCGCGGGGTCTGAGGCGCGGCGTTCCGCGTCCGCTGGAGGCGCCCCGCCGTCGCGGATGGCATGCCTCCGTACAATCGCGCCGTGCCCGTCGCGCCGGATCTGCTCGTTCTCGAAGGTATGTCGTTCTACGGCTACCACGGCGAGACGCAGGCCGAGCGCACCCTCGGAAATCGCTTTCACGTGGATGTCGAGCTCCGAATGGACCTCGCCACCGCGGGCAGGACCGACGACATCAACGACACACTCGACTACTCGCGGGCCTTTTCCCTGGTGCGGGAGGTCGTCGAAGAGCAGCAGTACAGCCTCATCGAGGCGATCGCCGCGCGTATCGCCGAAACCCTGCTCGCGGAGCCCCACGTCGACAGCATCAGAGTCCGTGTGGGCAAGCAGCCACCGATCGCCGGCGCGATCGAACGCTGCTCGGTGATCATCGAGCGATCCGCGAGCGAGACAAGAGGCCAGGCAGGAGTGCACGAGTGACTGCGACCATCGTCGATGGCAAGACCGTTGCCGCGGAGCTTCGCGAGGAGCTTGCCGCCCAGGTGACCGCGATGACGAGCGATGGCATCGCTGCGCCGTCACTTTCGGTCGTCCTCTGCGGCGACGACCCAGCCTCCGCGATCTATGTCCGCAACAAGGGTCGCGCCGCCGAGCGAGCCGGGGTGCGGTTCACCCTGCACCGTCCACCGGCGGAGAGCACCACGGACGAACTGGCCGCACTCGTCCGCTCGATCGACGCCGACGAGAGCGTCGACGGGATCCTCGTGCAGCTGCCGCTGCCTGCGCAGATCGACGAGGACACCGTCATGGCGTGCATCTCTCCGGAGAAGGACGCCGACGGCTTCCACCCGTACAACTTCGGCCGCCTTGCCGAGGGGCACCCTGCAGTCGTCGCTCCGGGAACGCCGCTCGGGTGCATGGAACTCCTCCGCCGGAGTGGCGTGACCGTGCGCGGCAGCCGAGCCGTGGTCGTCGGGCGCAGCGCGATCGTTGGACGTCCCCTCGCCCTGATGCTGGTCAACGCTGATGCCACGGTGACGATCTGCCACTCGAGAACTCGGGACCTCGCGTCGGTCTGCAAGGAGGCCGATATCCTCGTGGCGGCCATCGGGCGGCCGCGCATGATCGACGCCTCGTACGTCAAGCCGGGCGCATTTGTGATCGATGTCGGGACGACCCCGCAGGACGGGGTCGTTGTGGGCGATGTCGACCGCGAGTCCGTGGAACCGGTCGCCGGCTGGCTCACCCCGGTTCCGGGTGGCGTCGGGCCAATGACCATCGCAATGCTGCTGCGCAACACCCTCGCGCTGGCGCGAGCGCGGCGCGCGCTCGTTCAGGTCTGACGTCGATGCCGTCGATGCGCATACGCTGGAGCGAGCAGGAGGCGCGCAAGCCGTACGCGCGGCCGTTCATGGTCACGTTCATCGGCGATGACGGCACCGACGTTGGCAGCGTCGCCCTCAACGGCGCCGACCTTCTGTACTACACCCAGTTTCAGACCGCGGTGCTCTCGCTGGCTGGCGAGCTCTTCGTCGACACCGCCGTCGAGGCGTCGGGTGATCCGCAACGCGCGTGGCTCGACCGCATCGCCGGGCTCATGCCGGCGATCGCTTTGGTCGGGATCACCCCACGATCGACCTTCGACGACAACCAGGGAAGGGTCTTTCGCATGGTCATCGCGGCGGAAGGCGGCCGGGCTGCGATCGTGGACGCATCAGGCCTCCTCGAGTATCAGGAGTTGCAGGCGGTGCTCGCCCACCAGACCGGGTGCCTCTACCGCAATCTCGACGTCGAGGCGATCGATGACCCGGCAGAGCGGCGGCGAAACTGGATCGGAGCCCTGCGCCTGCTCGTCAGCCGGCCCGATCCCGGTGAGGCGATGAACGAGGCCTGGCACTGGGCATGAGCGTGACGGCGTATACCCGCGCCGTGGCGGCCCTCGACTCGGTCGCCTGGCGCGGCATCATGCCCGGGCTTGAGCGCACCCGCGCACTGCTCGCGGCGCTCGGCAATCCGCAGGTCGGTTTGCGCGGTGTGCTGGTGGCGGGCACCAACGGCAAAGGCTCTGTGTGCGCGACGGTGGACTCGATCTGCCGCGCCGCCGGGTACCGATCGGTCCTGATCACCAGCCCGCACTTGATCTCCTACACCGAACGGATCGTTCGTGACGGATCCCCGGTCACCGAGACCGAGTTCGGGGCGCTCGTTGCCAGAGTGTGGGAAGCCGCCGAGGCACTGCCTGAGGAGCTCCAGCCGACCGGGTTCGAAGTCCTCACCGCCGCCGGCATCCTGGCTGCACGCGAGGCGGATGCCGAGGTCCTCGTCTGCGAGGTCGGCCTTGGCGGCCGGCTCGACAGCACCAATGTGCTCGACCTCGGCATCGCTGTGGTCACCAACGTTGCGCTGGATCACCAGGACCTGCTTGGCGAGACGATCCCCGAGATCGCCCGCGAGAAGGCGGCGATCATCAAGCCGGGGAACCTCGTCGTCACCGGCGCGACCGAGCCCGCGCTCACCGAGGTGCGCGCGAGAGTGGCTCAGGTCGGCGCGGCGCTGACCGTGGTGGGAGTGGACGTGCCGTTCACCGGAGATTCAGCGGGGATGCGCGGCGTCGTGGTCGACACGCTATTCGACGGATGCGCCATCGCATTGCGCGCTCCGCTCCGCGGCAGGTTTCAGGTCGCCAACGTCGCCACCGCGGTCGCGGTCTGCGACGCCTTGCGCGCCACCGGCTTCGCCATCAGCACGGACGATGTGGTCCGCGGCTGCGCGACGGTGCGCTGGCAGGGGCGCATGGACTGGATCGACGGGGAACCGCCGCTGCTGATCGACGGTGCCCACAACCCGGCCGGCATGGCCGCGATGGTCGCCTCGGCTCGTGAGTTGATCGGCGATCGGCGCTGCGTCGCGGTGTTCGCCGCGATGCGCAACAAGGACGTCCAGTCGATGGCCGCCGGGCTCAGCGAGCTCACGCGGGAGATCGTGGTCACGGCCCCGGCGGTTGAACGGGCGACCCCGCCGGCCGACCTCGCCCGGCTCTTCGATCCACCCGCACAAGTGGCCGCCGGCGTGCCGGCAGCGCTGCATCGCGCCCGCCAGCTCGCCGGACGCGACGGCGTCATCGTTGTCTGCGGGTCCCTCTACCTCGCGGGTGAGGTGCTCGACCTACTCCGCGACTGAGCGGTTCAGACGGCGGTGAGAACGGCCTGGAGCTTGGCCTCGAGCGACTGCTTCGGCTGGTAGCCGACGATGCGCTCCTCGGCCTTGCCGCCCTTGAAGATCATCAGCGTTGGAATGCTCATGATCCCGAACATGCCAGGGGTGATCGGGTTGGCGTCGACGTCGACCTTGGCGACTTTCACCTGGCCCTCGTACTGGGTGGCGAATTCCTCAACGATCGGGGCGATCATCTTGCAAGGGGTGCACCACGAGGCCCAGAAGTCCACCAGAACGGGCAGATCCGAGTCCAGCACCTCTTCCTTGAAGGTGGTGTCGGTAACGGTAACGGGGTGGGACATGTGGGTCTCCTGGTTGTGGGGCAGCCGCTGATCCATCGTACTCAACTGGCGGCGTCAGTCGAAGCGGTTTTCTTGGTGGGGGTTGACGAAGTGTCAGTCGCGGGGGTTTTGGTCTCGGACTTCGACGCGGTGTCAGTCTTCGCGCCGTTGGAGGAGCTCTTCGACTCGCCGCCACCGTCCGAGGTGATCGAAGAGGACGAGGCGCCGCGGCTATCGGTCTTGTAGAAGCCCGAGCCCTTGAAGACGATGCCCGCCGGGAAGAACTGACGCGTCGCAGCGGCGGCGCATTTTGGACAGGGAGCTCCCGGCTCGTCACGCATGGACTGCCACACCTCGAACTCAGTCGAGCACTGTGGGCAGCGATATCCGTACGTTGGCAATCAAAGGTTCCCTGTTCGCGGTTGAACGCTTCAACTGTACCCGCTGGTTGCCTCGGCTCAAACACGCCGAGGTCACAGCCCAGTCAGACCTCGAAAAGTACCAGCCCCGTGGGCACCTTCGGGTAGAAGTACGTCGACTTCTGGGGCATGGTCTCGCCGGCACCGGCCACGGCGATGACGTCATCGGCGCTCACCGGCGAGACGCCGAACGCGAGGATCGCTTCGCCGCTGCGCACCGCAGCGTCCAATCCGCCCGGGTCGCGCGTATATGCCAGTGCCCCGCCACTGATCATCTCGCGTGATACTCCGGCCGGTCCGAGCACCTCGGTTTCGAGGACCGCGACGTCGAGCCGGTCGCGCGGCGACCCACCGACAAGCCTCGGACGACGGAGCACAGCCGCCCCGTCGTGCGCGACCACCGCGAACGCGTGGTGCGTGTCCCGCATCGAGGCGGCGGCGGCGAGCGCCGCCCGTCCGTCCGACGCCGGCAGCATCTCGTAGACGTCGTCGAGCCGCGTCCAGAGATCGTCCAGGCTGAATGCGATACCGGGGCCCGGGCGCACGAGGCGATGGGTGGGCAGGATGGTGATCCCAGGATCGTCTGCCGCGGCGAGGTAGACGAGCGCACGCTCGAATGGCGCATCGCGTGATGCGTCAGGCTCTTCGGCACGACGCTCGGCCGCATACGCGGTGGCGGTTTCGTACCGATGATGACCGTCGGCGACGTAGAGCTTTGCGCCGCGCAGCGCGTTCGCAATCGCGGCGATGTGCTCCGCGTCGTCGACACGCCACAGCAGCAACTTCTCCGAGGCGATCTCGCCGTCGATGCGCCCACCGAGCAATGCATCGCCGGTCGCGAGTCCGTCGAGTGTCGCAGTGATATCGGGGGCGTCCGTCCAGACGGCAAAGACCGGGCTCGTCTGTGCACGAGTGGCGCGCATGAGCGCGAGGCGGTCGGCCTTGGGTCCGCGCATGGTGCGCTCGTGGGGACGCAGGTCAGACGCCTCCCACGGAGTCGTACCCACCGTCGCGAGCAACCCGCGCCGTCGCCGCTGGGTGCCGTCAGGGTGCTGGAACTGATGGTCGACGACGTAGAAGCTCGCCGGCCGGTCTCGCACGAGGACGCCGAGGTCGCGCCATGACGTGAGAAACGACGCTGCGCGCGTGTACTGGTCGTCGACACCGTCGATGTCCTGCGGGTACGAGACGCCGTAGTCGATACGAACGATATTGCGTAGGTCGCGGCCGTACAGGACATCGCGCTGCGCGTCGCTGATCACGTCGTAGGGCGGCGCCAGCACGCCGCCGAGCTTCACGTGCTCGGGGTTGTAGCGCGTGCCCTCGAAGGGCTCAACGACGGCCATGGGTCCGCTGCGTCCGGGACGCGGCGTCAGGCCCTCAGAGCCGCACCTGGCGGAGCTGGTCGAGCATGGCGGTCTCGCGTACCTCCTCGAGCAGCGCGCCGCCGACGGGATCGTCGATCTCCATCAGCATCACCGCATGGCCGCGTGGCCGGTCGCGCCCCAGCTCGATGCCGGCAATGTTGATGTCGTTGCGAGCCAGCAGTGTCGAGATGGCCGCGATCACGCCGGGGCGATCCTGGTGAGTGACCACGAGGAACGTGCCCGCAGGCTGCATGTCGACGCGAAAGTCGTTGATGCGCGTGATCCGCGGGCCGTCGTCGAATTGGGTGCCTGCGATGCGCAGTGTCTGCTCGCCGACCACCTCAACCAGGAGCGACCCTTCGGGGTCGGCGCTGCGGGTGGTGTGGCGTTCGTCGACATCCACACCCATCGACGTGGCCACGACCTTCGCGTTGACGGGGTTGACCCGCGTCTCCGTGAAATGCGCGAAGAGTCCGCGCAGCACGTGCGCTGTGATGATCGATGTGTCGATGCCGGCCAGGTCGCCCGAGTAGCTGCAGACGATATGGTGCAGCTTGCGTCCGTCGAGCTGCGCTGCAAGCGAACCGATCTTCTCGGCAAGGACGAGGTACGGCTGCAGCCGGGCCAGCTCCTCGGGCAGCACCGTCGGCGCGTTGACCGCGTAGCGCGGCGTGCCACCCGCGAGATATTCCACGATCTGATCGGCCACGTCGAACGCGACGTTCACCTGGGCCTCGCGCGTGCTCGCACCGAGATGCGGTGTCACCACCACCTGCTCGAGCTGGAGCAGCGGATTCGCCGGGTCCGGCGGCTCCTTGGTGAACACGTCGATGGCGGCACCCGCAATGTGGCCGTCGCGGATCGCATCGGCAAGCGCCTGCTCATCGATGATGCCGCCGCGGGCGACGTTGATCAGGCGTGCGCCCTTGCGCATCCGCTTGAGCTCGGCCGCGCCGATCACCCCGCGGGTCGCGTCGGTGAGCGGCACATGGACGGTGAGGAAGTCTGTTTCTGTCAGCAACGTCTCGAAGTCGCAGAGCTCGACACCGATCTGGAGCGCGCGTTCGGCGGTGACCAGCGGATCGTGAGCGAGCACGCGCATGCGCAGACCGTCGCGCGCGATGCGGGCAACTTCGGATCCGATCTTGCCCAGGCCGAGCACCCCGAGGGTCTTCTCCCGCAGCTCGATACCCATGAACTGAGAGCGCTCCCAGAGACCGACGTGGAGCGAACGGTCGGCGGCGGGAAGATTGCGTGCCAGCGCGAGCATCATCGCGATGACGTGCTCCGTTGCGGCGATGGTGTTGCCGGTGGGCGCATTGAGGACGAGGACGCCATGCCGGGTCGCCGCCTCGATGTCGATGTTGTCGACGCCGACGCCGGCGCGTCCGACCACGCGCAGCTTGGGAGCGGCGGCGAACACCTCGGCGGTGACCTTGGTCTCGCTGCGAACCACGAGCGCGTCGTAGTCGCCGATGCGCTCACGGAGCACGCTCGGCTCCAGTCCGGTCATGACGTCAACCTCGCCCGCGGCGCGCAAACGGGTGACGCCGTCCTCAGCGATCGGATCGGCAACGAGGATGCGGGTCACGGTGCCGGTCGCCGTTGGTGGCGCCGCGGTGACGCTCACCCGACTGAGACGGGTTCCGCCGGCGCGACCGCCCCGCGTGCTTCGGATTGTGCCGCTGCGATGGCGAGCCCACCACGCGTCCGCAGGCCCGTATCGATGAGCCCCGCCTCGAGGAGCGCGAGGATCGTGTAGGCGTCGGCGTCGTCGATGAAACCGAGGTGCCCGATCCGGAAGATCTTGCCCTGCAATGATTCCTGACCACCTGCCAGTACCAGGCGGTGCTTGGTGCGCAGGGTGGTGAGCAGGTTCTTCAACGCCTCAGGCGAGTCGGCGGGACTGTGCACGGCGGTGACGGTGTCGCTGCGATGACCGTCGGCGGCAAGCAGCTTCATGCCCATCGCCTCGACACCGGCGCGGATCATCCGACCGACGCGAGCGTGCCGCGCCCATGCGTTGTCGATGCCCTCTTCGCGCAGCATGGCCAGACCTTCCTGGAGCGCGAACATCACCGAGATCGCCGGTGTGGTGGCCGTCTGATTCTTGTCCTGTGACTTCTTCTCGCGTCCGAAATCGAGGTAGAAGCGCGGGCATTTGGCCGTTTCCGAGCGCTCGAACGCCGCCGCGCCGACCGCGATCATGGCGATGCCGGGAGGAGCCATCCAACCCTTCTGCGAGCCCGTCACCAGGACGTCGATGCCGAGAGCGTCGGTCTCCAGCGGCAGGCACCCGGCGCCGCTCACGCTGTCGACCGCGAGCATCTTGCCGCGGCTCTTGACCACCCCGGCGATCGCCGCCAGGTCGTTGGTGACTCCCGTCGATGTCTCGTTGTGCGTCACGAACACTGTGGTGATCTCGGGGTGCTCGGCGAGCGTGCGCTCGACATCCTCGGGATCGATCGGCTCGCCGAGTGGGACGGTGAGACGCACCACGTCGGCGCCGTAGGTCTCGCCGATCTTCGCCCAGCGCTCGCCGAACGAGCCCATCACGCAGAAGAGCGCCTGCTCTCCGGGACTGAGGAGGTTCACGGCGGCGGCCTCCAGGCCACCGGTGCCACTGCACGGGTATAGAAGAACCTCGTTGTCGGTGCGGAGCGCCCAGCGCAGCCCACCGATGACGTCGTCCATCACCGCGGCGAACTCCGGGCCGCGGTGGTTGATCATGGGACGGCTCGCGGAGCGGACCACGCGAGCGGGGAGCGGGGTCGGACCGGGAACGCGGAGCTGTGGTTCACCCATGGCCGAAGTCTAGCGAAGGCCGGGTCGGGGACCGCCCTCGGTGCTCACAGCGGAATGTCGTCGTACACCGAACCACTCCGCTGGT